>DAOMBL010000190.1:0-6809 GCA_035427325.1 Casimicrobiaceae bacterium | reverse complement strand
TGGCGTCGCGCTTGAAGTAGTCGCCGAAGCTGAAGTTGCCGAGCATCTCGAAGAACGTGTGGTGGCGGGCCGTGTAGCCCACGTTCTCGAGGTCGTTGTGCTTGCCGCCTGCGCGCACGCAGCGCTGCGCGGTCGTCGCGCGCACGTAGGCACGCCGGTCGTGTCCCAGGAACACGTCCTTGAACTGCACCATGCCGGAGTTGGTGAAGAGCAGCGTCGGATCGTTGCCCGGCACGAGCGACGACGAGGGGACGTGGGTGTGTCCCTTCGAGACGAAGTATTCGACGAACTTGCGGCGGATCTCGGCGGCGGTCATGGTTCCATTTCGGCCCGGTGCGGCGGCTGGGTCGCTTCGTGCCGGGAAATCAAAGGGTTGGATTCTACTCCGCCGCGGTCGGCCCGGACAGGCGCGCCCGGCCGGACGCCGGGCGGTCGCGGGCGCAAGCCACCCTTGCGTCACTCGTCCCGGACGGGCGCTCCTGGCCGAACGGATGAAGGCGAGCATTCGTCGCGACGCGCATGCTTCCCCCGTGCGCCGTGCCGCGACGGGTCGCGCGGACCAGCCGATTGCTTCCGGGCATGCCGCCCTGGCGGCCGGCCGTCCGAAGCGGCCGTCCGGCGCGAACCCGATGGGAGTTCGATCATGGAACGCGAACAGCTGCTGCGAGCGCTTGCCGCCTGGCGCGACGGCATCGATCCACTGCATGGATCGGTGCTGCCTCCCGATCACCCGGCGCAGCGCGCCGATTTCCTGCGCGTCGTCTGCGCAGCGATCGACGCGATCGCTCGATCGGACGTCGCGCATCGAAGCGCTGGCAGCACCGGTCGCGCGAACGCCGGCCGGCCGTGGTCGCCTTCGGAAGATGCCCTGCTCACCCAGGCGCACGCCGCCGGCATGAGCGTGGCGGAACTCGCACGCGCCCACGGTCGCACGAACGGCGCGATCACGGCGCGACTCGTAAAGCTCGAACTGATAGCGATGCCCTCGGGCCTGCGGCTGCGTGGGTTACCCTCCACGGCGTCGAGTCCGTAGGTCGCGTCATCCCGTGGGTCGGCCTTCAGGCCGACGGATTGGGCTTCAGCCCGACGGGCCGCCGCATCCTCGCTGTGGGTCGGGCTTCAGCCCGACGGTTTGGGCTTCAGCCCGACGGGCTGCCGCATCCTCGCTGTGGGTCGGGCTTCAGCCCGACGGTTTGGGCTTCAAGCCCGACGGGATCTGCGGCGACGCGGATGAAATGCGTCGGCCTGAAGCCCGACCCACAGGAGAATCCGAAGGCCGACCCACAAGAGAACTCGAAGGCTGACCTACAGCACGTCGTCGTCGCGCATCGCCGCGCCAGCGCGCTTCAACACCGCGAGCGCGACCGACAGCGGATAGCCGCGCGCCACGAGGAAGCGGACCTGGCGCGCCTTGTCGCGCGGATCGGCCGGAGGTGCATCGTAGCGACGTCGCCACAGCGCGAGCGCCTCCTCGACCTCGTCGCGCCCCGCGAGCGAGGCGAGCGCGGAGGATGCCGCGCCCGCTTCCACGCCCTTCTCCTTCATCGCGTGCGCGATCGCGCGGCGGCCGTAGCGGCCCGCCCGCTGGGCGACGATGGCCTCGGCACAGCGCGCGTCGGACAGGAGCCCGCGCCCGGCCAGTTCGTCGAGCGCCGTGTCGGCGTCGGATTCGGGTACGCCGCGCGCCAGGAGCCGCGCGCGGAGTTCCGCGCGCGCGTACTCGCGGCGGGCGAGCATGCGCACGGCCGTCGCCAATGCGGGCGGCGGCGAGCGATCGCCACGGCGCGACGGCGGGCGGCGCACGACCGGCGTCCGGCGGACCGCTCGCCGTGCTGGCGCGCCTACGCGTCGTCGCCCGCGGGAGACGGCTTGATCGGACCGGGCACCGGCACGCCAACCGCCGCGCGGATCTTGCCTTCGATCTCGGCGGCGACCTCACCGTGCTCCTTCAGGTACTCGCGCGCGTTGTCCTTGCCCTGGCCGATCTTGTCGCCGGCGTACGCGTACCAGGCACCCGATTTCTCGACGATGCGGTGGTTGACGCCGAGTTCGACGATCTCACCCTCGCGCGAGATGCCCTCGCCGTAGAGGATGTCGAACAGCGCCTCGCGAAACGGCGGGGCGACCTTGTTCTTGACGACCTTGACGCGCGTCTCGTTGCCGATCACTTCCTCGCCCTTCTTGATCGCGCCGATGCGGCGGATGTCGAGGCGCACCGACGCGTAGAACTTGAGCGCGTTGCCTCCCGTCGTCGTCTCGGGGTTGCCGAACATCACGCCGATCTTCATGCGGATCTGGTTGATGAAGATCACGAGCACGTTGGCGCGCTTGATGTTCGCCGTGAGCTTGCGCAGCGCCTGGCTCATCAGGCGCGCCTGCAGGCCGGGGAGCTGGTCGCCCATCTCGCCCTCGATCTCGGCCTTGGGCACGAGCGCTGCGACCGAGTCGATCACGATCACGTCGACGCCGCCGGAGCGCACCAGCATGTCGGCGATCTCGAGGGCCTGCTCGCCCGTGTCCGGTTGCGAGATCAGGAGGTCGGCGACGTCGACGCCGAGCTTGCCGGCGTAGACCGGGTCGAGCGCGTTCTCGGCGTCGATGTATGCGGCGACGCCGCCCGCCTTCTGCACCTGCGCGACGACCTGCAGGCACAGCGTCGTCTTGCCCGAGGACTCGGGCCCGTAGATCTCGACGACGCGCCCGCGCGGCAGCCCGCCGACGCCGAGCGCGATGTCGAGGCCGAGCGAGCCGGTCGACACGACCGAGAGGTCGCTCGCGACCTGCGCCTCGCCCATCTTCATGATCGAGCCCTTGCCGAACTGCTTTTCGATCTGCTGGAGGGCGGCAGCCAGCGCCTTGCTCTTCTGGTCGTCCATGATCTTGGTTCCGTGGGTCCGGTCGTCCATGATGGTCCTCCCGTGGGTCCTGTGGATGAGGGTCCGCCGGGGCGCCGGCCGGCCCGTGCGTCGGGCCGCCGGCGGGGTGTGCCCGCCGATGATCGGGATTATTTCATGGAACGATCGTTCGATGGAAGGGGTCTTGCGGCCTAAATCGGACGGCCGATGGCGCGGAGACGGGCTCCTGCTGCCGCCCCCCCGATGAAGCCCTCGCCTGCCGGACGTTCGGCCCCGAGGGACCGCGCCGCTGCCCGGACAGTCCACGGCCGTTACGGGGATGGGCGGCCCGATGCCAGAGCGATCACCCCGTGGAGTGCGGTGCGGACCGACGCCGCCCGGACCGTTGCCCGGTCGCCCGCAAAGTGATCGGTGCGCGCTTCCAAGCTCCCGCCACGCGTCCCCCAGGCGAAGCAGACCGTGCCGACCGGCTTCCCGGGCGTCGCCCCTCCCGGCCCGGCGATGCCGGTCACCGCGACCGCGACATCGGCCTGGCTGGCACGCAAGGCGCCCTCCGCCATG
Organism: Casimicrobiaceae bacterium; assembly: GCA_035427325.1. Lineage (GTDB taxonomy): Bacteria > Pseudomonadota > Gammaproteobacteria > Burkholderiales > Casimicrobiaceae > VBCG01. Next base: position 3,393 of record DAOMBL010000190.1, on the reverse strand, counting down.
GCGCGCGCGACCGCCTCCGACACCGCGCCATGGGCCGCGAGCGCCGCCCGCGTTACGCCGAGCATCTCGACCTTCGAAGCGTCGGTGTAGGTGACGAAGCCCCGGTCGAATACGTCGGAACTGCCCGCGATCGAGGTCACCGCGTGCGCGATGCCGCCCCCGGTGCAGGATTCGGCGGTCGCGAGCTTCCAGCCGCGCGACCGCAGGGCCTCCACCAGCGCGCGCGAGGCCGCCAGGACCGCCTCCTCGTCCGCGGGCCCTAGCGGCATTCCCCGTCCCGCCCGAAGTACACGTACTCGTAGAGCGTCGAGAACCCGAATCGCCGGTACACCGCGATTGCGGGTGCGTTGCCCGCATCGACCTGCAGGTACGCGACGCGCGCTCCCCGCTCCCACGCTCGCGCGAGGAGGCGCGCGACCAGCATCGTCGCGATGCCCCGGCCCTGGTGCGAAACCGCCGTCACCACGTCGAACACGCCGACGATGTCTCCCTCGCGTGCCACTTTGGCCGCACCGACGGCGATACCGTCGACCTGAGCGACCGCGTACCGCGCGTCGAGCGGCGACTGCGCGAGCCGCTCGCGGTGCGCCTCGCGCTGGACGCCCGGCGATCCGCGCAGGTCGGCGACCGCGTCGACGAACGCCGCCACCCCGGTCTCGACGACCGCCACGTCCTGCACCTGGCGCAGCGGAATCGCGGCCCCGTCGAGAGCGGCCGCCTGTACGAGCGTCGGATCGAAGCGGCGATAGCCGCGCGCCTCGAGCGCCGGTACCAGTTCGGGCGGCCGGGAGAACGGCGTGACGCGGAACAGCGCGGGCAACTCGCGCTCGCCGTAGAGTTCCTCGCAGCGGCCGATCTTGACATCGAGCGGCAGCGTGCTGCCGAAGTGCGGATTGACGCTGCGCCCGCGCTTCGCCTTGCCGGGCGACAGGCGCAGCAGCCAGCCGTCGTAGAAGAGCTGGCGCTGGGTCTGCAGCGCATTCAGCCCCGCTTCCTCGATGCGGCGCGCGTCGATCACAGCGCGACCCCCAGCGCGGCTGCCGCGCGCACGAGCAACGCGAACGCCACGAGCGCGTAGCCCGCGGCCACGGCGTCGTCCAGCATCGTGCCGAGCCCGCCGTGCCAGGCGCGGTCGATCGCGCGCGCGGGCGGCAGCTTCACGACGTCGAAGAAGCGGAACAGCAGGAACGCCAGCACGATGGACTGCGGCGCGAGGCCGGTGAAGAACAGCACCGCGAGGAACGCGGCCACCTCGTCGATCACGATCGCGCCGTGGTCGGGCACACCGAGGTCGCGCGCGGTGACCGACGACGCCCACACGCCCGCCGCGAACAGCAACAGCGTGCCGATGGCGTACCCGGCGTCGCCCGCCCGCGCGAGCAGGAAGGCGAGCGGGATCGCGACCGCGGTGCCGAACGTGCCCGGCGCCACCGGCGCGAGACCCGCCCCGAAGCCCAGCGCGATGAAGTGCGCGGGGTGGCGGACGAGGAACGCGGCGGTCGGCGGCGTGCCTTTCATGCGTGCCCGGCGAAGTGGTCGAATGCCCGCGGCAGCGTGCCAAGGGGGGCGCCTCCCTCGTCGAGAACGACGACTCCCTCTCCTGCGACGACCTCGCCGACGCGCGTCACCGCCACGCCTGCGCCACGTCCGGCGGCTTCGACGCGCGAACGCATCGCGGCGGGTGCGGCGAACGCGAGTTCATAGTCGTCGCCGCCCCCGAGCAACATCTCGAGCGCGCGTTCCCGCGCGTCGCCGCGAAGCATCGCATCGAGCGCGCCGATCCGGGGCAGCCGGGCGAGTTCGACGACCGCGCGCACGCGCGACGCCGCCGCGAGGTGGCCGAGATCGCCGGACAGCCCGTCCGAGACGTCGAGCATCGCGGAGGCGACGCCGCGCAGCGCGATGCCGAGCGCCACGCGCGGTGTCGGCCGCTCGAGGCGCGCGACGCACGCATCGCGCGTCGCCGCGTCGAGCGATGCGCGTCCTTCGAGCGCGGCGAGCCCCAGCATCGCCCCGCCGAGCGTGCCCGATATCCACAGGTCGTCGCCGGGCGCCGCTCCGCTTCGCAGGATCGCCGAGCCCGCCGGCACCTCGCCCGCGATCGTGATGCAGAGGTTGCGCGGGCCGCGCGTCGTGTCGCCTCCGGCCAGCGTGACGTCGTGCTCGTGCGCGAGCGCGAAGAGACCGCGCGAGAACGCCGCGAGCCATGCATCGTCGGACTCCGGCAGCGCGCACGCCAGGAGCGCCCAGCGCGGCCTCGCGCCCATCGCCGCGAGGTCGGACAGGTTGACCGCGAGGACCTTGTGCCCGAGCGCCTCCGCGTCGGCGCCCGGCAGGAAGTGGCGCCCCTCGACCATCATGTCGACCGCGAACACCAGCTCCGTCCCGGCGGCCGGGGCGAGGACTGCGGCGTCGTCGCCGATGCCGACCCGCACCGAGGGATCGCGCGCCGGGCGCCGGAAGTACCGGTCGATCAGCGCGAACTCGTTCATCGCCGGATCGCGGCGTCGCCGATCTCGCGCTGCCAGCGCGCGAGCAGGCGCTTGCGAAGCTCCGGTTGCGAGAAGCGCATCGGATCGACGTCGAGCGTCGGAACGCGGGCGAAACGCGCCGCCTCGGGCCTGATCGTCGCGGCGGCGTTCGCCGGAACGATCAGGTTGCGCGTGTGGTTGGCGAGTTCCTGCGCGTCGCGGCCGAGCGCCCAGTCGTAGAAGGCGCGCGCCTCGCGCGGATGCGGCGCGCCGGCCACGATCGCCATGCCGCCGAGCGCCGCGCCGGTGCCCTCGCAGGGGATCGCGATGTCCACCGGAAAGCCGGCGAGCTGCTGGGTGACGAACTCGTGCACGAACGACACGCCGACGGCCACTTCGCCGCGCGCGACCGACGGTCCCTGCGCGGTCCCCGACTGCGTGTAGCGCACCACGTTGGGCGCGAGGCGCTTCAGGTAGGCGAACGCGCCGTCCTCGCCGTACAGCGTCACCAGCGTCGCGAGGATCGTGTAGCCGGTGCCGCTCGTCACCGGATTGGAGAGTTCCACGTCGTGGCGCCACGCGGCGTCCGTGAGGTCCGCCCAGCATCGCGGCGCCGTGGCGCCCCGCTTCGCGACCAGCGCCGGATTCGTGCCGAATCCGAGGATGATCCGGTAGATGGCGGCAACGCGGAATTCGCTGTGCTCGGTCGCCTCCCGTGCCCAGGGCGCGAGTTCGGTCAGGCGCGGCGAGCGGTACGGCTCGAGGAGGCCCTCGGCCGCGGCCTGCAGCAGCGGATCGATCGTGCCTCCGTACCACACGTCGGTTCGGGGATTCTCCCGCTCGGCCCGGATCTTCGCGTAGGCCTCGCCGGCCGCCTTGCGCGTGATCGCGCCCGACACGCCGGTCTCGCCCTCGTAGGTCT
>DAOMBL010000189.1:0-6831 GCA_035427325.1 Casimicrobiaceae bacterium | reverse complement strand
TGCGGGTCGGCCTTCAGGCCGACGCACTTCTTCGCATCACCACGGACCCCGTCGGGCTGAAGCCCGACCCACAGCGCGGATGCGGCACCCCGTCGGGCTGAAGCCCGACCCACAGCGGAGGGGTTGCGGGTCGGCCTTCAGGCCGACGCACTTCTTCGCATCACCACGGACCCCGTCGGACTGAAGCCCGACCCACAGCGAGGATGCGGCGGCCGAGCGTCGAGTGGGTGCGCAGGAATTCCCTAGCGCGGCGGTTGACCGCCCTGCGAACCGTAGCCCCCCTGCGAACCATAGCCCTGCCCGCCCGGCGGCGAACCGTATCCTTGTCCGCCTTGCGGACCGTAACCGCCCTGGGATGCGCCATAGTTGCCCTGCCCGCCCTGGGGTCCGCCGTAGCCCTGCGCGGACGACCCGAACGGCAACCCCGCCTGCTGCCACGCCTCGACGCCTCCCCGGTACCAGAGCACGTTCCTGTATCCCAAGTTGATGGCGCGCAGCGCGGCGTTGTACGACATCCAGCACTGCGGCCCCTGGCAATAGAACACGAGCGGCAGGTCGCGCCGCCCGCCGGTCGTTTGCTGCAGGAACTGGCCGAAGCGCTGCTGCACGTCGTCGTTGAAGCTCCCTCCCTGCGACGCAGGCACCGCGGAGAACGCGCCGGGCAACTGCTGCGGCCCGCCAAGCACGTCGACCACGACCGCCTTCACGCCCTGCGTTCCCTGGATCAGCGGCACGAGCCCCTTCGTCGTGATCACCTGCCCGCCGGGGATCTGGTTCGGCGTCGGCCCGTGCATCGCGCCCGAATGCAGGCCCTTCGGCGGCGCGACCTTCATGTCCTGTCGCTCCCACGCCATCAACTGGTCGAGCGACATTCCCGGTCCCTGGCCTTGGCCCGGCGGTCCGCCGAAGCCCGGTTGCGCATAGCCGCCCGGTCCCTGCGACGGATATCCGCCCTGCCCCTGCGGCTGCCCGTAGCCCGGCCCGTAGCCGCCCGGTCCCTGCGGCTGCCCGTAGCCGGGACCGTAGCCGCCCTGGCCCTGCGGTTGGCCATAGGACGGGCCGTAGCCACCCTGCCCCTGGGGTTGCCCGTAGCCTTGCGGATAGCCCTGCTGCGCCGCCGCAGCACCGGCGAGCGCGAGTGCCGCGCAGGCGCACGCGGCGGCAAGGACGGTTCGCACATGACGCGTCGCATGATCGATCATCTGTCGTCCCTCCCTAGTCGAACGTCCCGGCGGGCATCGCCAACGGGTCGACCCGGCGCGGCCGGCTCCCGCCCACGACGACCATCGCCATTGGAATGTACGCGAGCACCAGCGGCACGTAGATCGCCGCCTGCCAGGGCGACTCGCCCTTGAATGCGACCACGGCCGCGAGCAGCGCCACGAGGATGCCCGCGACCATCACGACGAGCCACGTCAACCAGAGCAGCCAGTGGTGGCCGACCAGGAACAGCGCCTGCGGATTCCGCGCGGCCACGCGCTCGACGAGCGCGGCGACGAACGGGCGGTAGGTCGCCGCGCGGTCCTCGATGTGACCGATGCGGACGTAGTGGTTGCTGCCGAGGACGACTCTCCCGCCATCGCGCGTGCGAACGACGGTCCGGCGCATCCTCGGACCGATCCCGCCGCCTGGCTGCTGGAAGACGCGAACGCCCACGACGTCGCGCAGCGCGACCCTGCCCGCTTCCCGCCCGTCGCTCCACTCGAGCGTCTCGCCGGTCAGCCGGTAGCGGCGCTCGCGCGCGAAGATGCTCGCGGAGAACGCGTGTTCGAGGTCGCCCACGTGGGACCGCCGCGTCCGTCGTTCGTCAGCGCACCGGGTCCATGCGCTGCCAGGTCACGCCGCCGCCCGCGCCGACGTTCGGATTGAAGGTCGCGTCGTTGCTGCTGCGGTAGTTCCCGAATCCGTCGGTCCAGTGGTAGCGCTGGTTGTACGACTGCTCGGACTCGCCCCAGTACGGATCCTTGTATTTCTGCGTGCCGCGCAGGTAGCCCGAGAAACCGTCGCTCGACGACGACGCGTTCGCCGAGGCGGCGCGCATCGCCGCGTCCCGCTGCGCGGCCGCCTGCCGCTGGTACTGCATGCTCGACAGCATCGCGTCGTTGTTCGCGCTGATCGCGCGCGACGCGGCGCCGGCCGCGTCGATCTGCGCGAGCCCCGCCTGCATCTGCCGGTTGAACTCCGCGGAGAGCGCGTCCATCACCTGCTGGTAGCGCTGCTGCCACTGCGGGTCGATCTTCATCGAACCCACGATCGCGGTGAGCAGCGGGTAAGCGCCGTCGAGCTGGCCCGCGGGCGCGCCGCGCGCGTGCGCGAACAGCAGCACGCGGTGGTATTCGTACCAGGTGCCCTGGCGGCCGGTGTACGGGATGGCCTGCGCCGCGCCGAGCACCGCATAGCCGTCCTCCTCGAACGGGCGCCCGTTCAGCGAGTACGCGAGCCGCGCGCCCACGCCGTCGCCCTTCACCGTCGGTGGATTGAACGCGGCGGCGAGTCGGCTCGCGTCGACCGGCCGCATGTTGACGACGCGCAGCTGCGCCTGCTGTCCGCGATAGGGCCGCACGACGAACTGCTCGAGCGCCTGGCGCGCGCCGATGCCCGGGGCGTGGATCATCCCGAGGTTGCGCCCGCCGACGGGCACGGGGGATGGCACCGGCTGCAGCCAGTAGAAGACTTCCAGCGGGAAGAACTCGACCCACATCGAGCCGTCGGGCGATTCCGCGCGCGCGTAGACGTGCAGCGGCTGGCTCACGTCCTGCAGGCGCCACTGGACGCTCTGCTTCACGCGCCACTGCTCGGGCACCGCGATCGTTCCGATCGTCAGATGGCCCAGCTGGGGATCGGTGATCGGCTGGACGCGGAAGGCGAGGCCCCCGCCCTGCGCGGTGGCCTGCGCGGCGAACAGGAGCGCCAACGCGGCGGGCACCACCCTCCAGGCCCTGCCCAGACCGTGCAACCGTCCGCGCATCGCGCCCTCCCGTCGCCAGCCGCGTATGCGAGCTTAGCGCGGTGATCGCGGCGGCTGCAACGGCCCGGGCGCCGGGATCCGCCAAACGGCGTTCCCCGGGGCGGCAGAGGCCCGGCGGGCGCCCGAGTCGCGCGGCTATCCCGCGTCGGGCTTCAACTGCGGGAAGAGGATGACATCGCGGATCGACGGGCTGTCGGTCAGCAACATCACGAGCCGATCGATGCCGATGCCCTCCCCTGCGGTCGGCGGAAGTCCCGACTCGAGCGCGCGCACGTAGTCGGCGTCGTAGAACATCGCCTCCTCGTCGCCCGCCTCCTTCGCCGCGGCCTGCGCGGCGAACCGCGCGGCCTGGTCCTCGGGGTCGTTCAGCTCCGAGAATCCGTTCGCGATCTCGCGGCGCGTGATGAAGAGTTCGAAGCGGTCGGTGACCGACGGATCGGCGTCGTTCGCGCGCGCGAGCGGCGAGACGTCGGTCGGGTGCGCGACGATGAAGGTCGGCTGCACCAGCAGCTCCTCGGTCGTCGCCTCGAAGAGCTTGAGCTGAAGGAGACCCAGGCCATCGGTCGGGAACACCTCGACGTCGAAAGGCGCGAGCGCGACGCGGAGGTACTCGGGCTTCGACAGTTCGGCGAGCGGATACTTCGGGTGGTACTTGTGGATGGCTTCGGCCATCGTGAGGCGGTCGAAGGGCCCTCCGAGGTCGATCGTCTCGCCCTGGTAGCTCACGGTCGTCGTGCCCAGCACGCGCTGCGCCACCGTGCGCAGCAACTCCTCGGTCAGGTCCATCAGGTAGCGGTAGTCCCGGTACGCCTCGTAGAACTCGAGCATCGTGAACTCGGGATTGTGGCGCGTCGAGATGCCCTCGTTGCGGAAGTTGCGGTTCACTTCGAAAACACGCTCGAGCCCGCCGACGACCAGACGCTTCAGGTACAGCTCCGGCGCGATGCGCAGGTAGAGCTGCATGTCGAGCGCGTTGTGGTGCGTCACGAACGGGCGCGCCGCCGCGCCGCCCGGGATCGGATGCATCATCGGCGTCTCGACCTCGAGGTAGCCCCGCGCGACGAAGAACTCGCGGATCGCCTGCACGATCTGCGAGCGGCGCACGAACACCTCGCGCGATGCGGGATTGGTGATGAGGTCGAGGTGGCGCTGCCGGTACTTCTGCTCCTGGTCGGCGAGCCCGTGGAACTTCTCCGGCAGCGGGCGCAGCGCCTTCGAGAGGAGCCGCACCGAGTCGCACTTGATCGACAGCTCGCCGGTCTTGGTCTTGAAGAGCGTGCCGGTCGCGCCGACGATGTCGCCGAGATCCCAGTGCTTGAACGCGTCCAGGGCCTCCGCCCCGACGCCGTCGAGCGTCACGTAGAGCTGGATGCGGCCGCTCATGTCCTGCAGCGTCGCGAAGCACGCCTTGCCCATCACGCGCTTCAGCATCATGCGTCCTGCGACGGCGGCACCGATCGCCTTCGGCTCGAGCGAGTCGTTCCCTTCGGCGTCGTGCCGTGCGTGCAGATCGGCAGCGAGGGCATCGCGCCGGAAGTCGTTGGGATAGGCCTGGCCGGCACGTCGCAGCGCGGCGAGTTTCGCGCGCCGCTCGGCGACGATCTGGTTCTCGTCCTGCGCGGAGGGCGTGGTGGCGTCGGTCATGATGTCCTTGCGAGGTTCCGGTCGCCGTCGTGCGCGACCGGGCGCGCGGCGCGGGCGAGTTCGAGGACGTCGCGCGGCCGCAGCGTCCGGTAATCGGCGATCGTCGCGATGACGTGCGCGCCGGCGAGGCGCTCGGCCGGCTCGCCGGACGTGACACCCACGGCGAGCATGCCCGCGCGGCGAGCGCCCTCGATGCCGAGCGGCGCGTCCTCGAAGACGATGCACTCGGAAGGGCGGGCGCCCGCCCGCTCCGCGGCGAGCAGGAAGAGGTCGGGCGCGGGCTTGCCGTTGGCGACGTCGTGCGCTCCCGCGAGCGCGTCGAACTCGCCCGCCATGCCGAGGCCCTCGAGCGCGAACGCGATGTTGTTCGCGTCCCCCGCGGTCGCGCAGGCGATGCGAATGCCCTCGGCGCGCGCCGCGCGCGCGAACACCCGGAAACCCTCGATCTCGCGGAAGACCGGGCGGAAGAGTTCGCGGTAGACCTCCTCCTTCTCGTGCACGAGCGCCCAGGCGGCTTCGTCGCTCATCGGCCCGAACAGTTCGCGCATGATCTCCACGCCGGTACGTCCTGCGGTGCTCCGCAGGAACCGCTCGCCGTCGTAGGGAATGCCCCGGCGGACGAGGAACGCCTCCCACGAACTGCCGTGGAACGGCATCGAGTCGATGATCGTGCCGTCGATGTCGAAGATGAAGCCCATCACGCCGACCGTCCCGGTACCGGTCGACGCGGGCGGACGGCGGCCGCAGGCCGCTTCGGGGGGAACATCTTCGCGTCCGACGGGCCGCCCCGAGGACGCGGGCCCCCTCGGGGGGAGGCGGCCGCAGGCCGCTTCGGGGGGAACATCTTCGCGTCCGACGGGCCGCCCCGAGGACGCGGGCCCCCTCGGGGGGAGGCGGCCGCAGGCCGCTTCGGGGGGATGACAGACATCACTGCACCCCCTGCTTGAGGCTCGCCTCGATGAACGGATCGAGGTCGCCGTCGAGCACGCGCTGCGTGTCGCCGACCTCGTAGTTGGTGCGCAGGTCCTTGATGCGGGACTGGTCGAGCACGTAGCTGCGGATCTGGTGGCCCCAGCCGATGTCGGTCTTGCTGTCCTCCAGCTTCTGCTGCTCGGCCTGCCGCTTGCGCAACTCGAGTTCGTAGAGCTTCGCCTTCAGCATCGCCATCGCCTCGGCGCGGTTGCGGTGCTGCGAGCGGTCGTTCTGGCACTGCACGACGATGTTGGTCGGCAGGTGCGTGATGCGCACCGCGGAGTCGGTCTTGTTGATGTGCTGGCCGCCCGCGCCCGACGAGCGGTACGTGTCGACGCGCAGGTCCGCCGGGTTGATCTCGACCTCGATCGAGTCGTCGACTTCCGGGTAGACGAACACGCTCGCGAACGACGTGTGGCGGCGCGGGTTGGAGTCGAACGGGCTCTTGCGGACGAGGCGGTGCACGCCGGTCTCGGTGCGCAGGTGCCCGAACGCGTACTCGCCGTCGACCTTGATCGACGCGCTCTTGAGTCCCGCGACGTCGCCCTCGGACTCCTCGAGCACCTCGACCCGGTAGCCCTTGCGTTCGCAGTAGCGGACGTACATGCGCAGCAGCATCGCCGCCCAGTCCTGCGCCTCGGTCCCGCCGCTGCCCGCCTGGATGTCGACGAAGCAGTTGTTCGGGTCCATCGGATTCGCGAACATGCGACGGAACTCGAGGTCCTCGACGGTCTTCGAGAGCCGCGCGACGTCGTCGCGGATCGCGGCGAGCGTGGCGTCGTCGCCGTCCGCGCGCGCGAGTTCGAACAGCTCGCCGCTGTCGGCGAGCCCCTGTCCGAGGTCGGTGAGCGTCGTGACGACGCCTTCGAGCGACTTCTTCTCGCGCCCGAGCTGCTGCGCCTTCTCCGGATCGCTCCAGACCTGCGGGTCCTCGAGCGCGCGGCGGACTTCCTCCAGCGTCTTCGACTTCAGGTCGAAGTCAAAGGAACCTCCGCATCTCGGCCGTCCGGGACTTGAGGTCGGCGAGCGTGTGGGCGATCAGGTTCAGTTGTTCCGCTTCCATCGGGGGGCACCGGCGTTTCGCAGCCGCGCATTCTAGCATGGCGAGCGCCAAGTCCTTGTCGCGACGCGCGTTTCTCGCGCACCGCCGTGGTCCGCGGGCTCGCGGTGGCCAAGCGGCACGCCTTCGCCTACCATCGCCGCTTCGTCGCGCCGCCCGGTGCGCCCGCGACTCCCGGAGCCGCCCC
>DAOMBL010000188.1:0-6836 GCA_035427325.1 Casimicrobiaceae bacterium | reverse complement strand
CGACGGTCGAGCTGATGTGCTATCCGGAGGCGCGGCCGGGGCCCGCGGCGCGCGCGATCCACACGACGGTCTGCAGGTCGCGCAACCCTCCCGGGCTCTCCTGGACGTTCGGCTCGAGGTTGTAGGCGGCGTCGTGGTGCCTGAGATGGCGCTGCTGCTGCTCCAGCGCCTTCGCCTCGTAGAACGCTCCGGGGTCGAGGGAGGCCGCGAACGCATCGGCGAACGCGCGATGGAGCCTCCGCGCGCCGGCGAGGTAGCGGTGTTCGAGCAGGCTCGTCCGGATCGTCGCGTCGGCGGACATCTCCGCCACGCACTCGTCGACGGTCCGCACCGCGTGACTCGCCTCCAGCCCGACGTCCCACAGCGCCGCGACGAAGCGCTCGATCGCCGCGGTCGCGGCGCTGCCGCCCCCCTCCGGCAGCAGGATCAGGACGTCGACATCGGAATTCGGAAAGAGCTGGCCGCGGCCGTAGCCGCCGACCGCGACCAGGGCCGGACCCGACGGCATGGCCGTCGCCCGCCAGACGCCGCGCACGGTCGCGTCCACGAGACGCGCATGCCCGTGCAAGAGCTTCGGCGTGTCGGGCTTCGCGAGGAACGCCGCGCGCAGGGCGTCGCGGCCTTCGCGCAGCGTCGCGCGCAACCCCGCGATCGACGACTGCGGCGACGGCGCGGCCGAACCGGGCGCGAGCGTCGCCATCGGGCCGGTGTCAGGCAGGCGGCGGGTGCGGCGTGCCGGCGGACTGCGTGAGGATCTCGTAGCCGTCCGGCGTGACGAGCACCGTGTGCTCCCATTGCGCCGAGAGCGAGTGATCGGCCGTGACGATGGTCCAGCCGTCGGCGAGGCAGCGGATGCCCGGGCGACCGGCGTTCACCATCGGCTCGATCGTGAAGGTCATGCCGCTCTGGAGCTTCAGCCCGGTTCCGGCGCGACCGTAGTGGAGGATCTGCGGCTCCTCGTGGAAGCTGCGCCCGATGCCGTGGCCGCAGAATTCGCGCACGATCGAGTATCCGTGGCCTTCGGCGTGCTTCTGGATGACGCTGCCGATGTCGCCCAGGTGCGCGCCCGGGCGCACCGCTCGGATGCCCAGCCACATGGCCTCGTAGGTGACCTCGCACAGGCGCTTCGCCTGGATCGAGGGCGCGCCCACGTAGAACATCCGGCTGGTGTCGCCGTGGTAGCCGTCGCGGATGACGGTGACGTCGATGTTCACGATGTCGCCCGACTTGAGCCGGCGCTCGCCGGGGATCCCGTGGCAGACGACGTGGTTCACCGAGGTGCACAGCGACGCCGGGTACGGCGAATGGCCGGGCGGCGCGTAGTTGAGCGTCGCGGGAATCGTGTGCTGCACGTCGATCATGTAGTCGTGCGCGAGCCGGTCGATCTCGCCGGTCGTGATCCCGGGCTGCACGTGCGGCGCGAGGTAGTCGAGCAGTTCCGAGGCGAGGCGCCCGGCGACGCGCATCGCCGCGATGTCCTCGGCGGACTTGATCGGGACCGACATGGGAAGCGGGGCTCTCATCGGGGAGGGGCGTTGGCCCGGGGCGGGGACGGCCCGCCGCCGGATACAGGCGCAGCAGTTCGTTGATCGACGTCTTCGCGCGCGTCTTCGCGTCCACGCGCTTCACGATGACCGCGCAATACAGGCTGTGGCTTCCGTCGGCCGCGGGAAGCGCGCCCGCGACCACGACCGACCCGGCCGGCACGCGACCGTAGAGCGTCTCGCCGGTCGCGCGATCGTAGATCTTCGTGCTCTGGCCCAGGTACACGCCCATGCCCAGCACCGAGTTCTCCTCGACGATCACGCCTTCGACGACCTCCGAGCGCGCGCCGATGAAGCAGTTGTCCTCGATGATCGTGGGATTCGCCTGCACGGGCTCCAGGACGCCGCCGATGCCGACCCCTCCGGAGAGGTGCACGTTCTTGCCGATCTGCGCGCACGAACCGACCGTCGCCCAGGTGTCGACCATCGTGCCTTCGTCGACGTAGGCGCCTATGTTGACGTAGGACGGCATCAGCACGACGTTCTTCGCGATGAACGCGCCACGCCGCGCCACCGCCGGCGGGACGACGCGCACGCCGGCCTGCGCGAAGGCCGCGTCGTCGTGCCGGGCGAACTTGGTCGGCACCTTGTCGTAGAAGCGGAACGGGGCACGCTCGGGAGGCGGCCCCATAGCGACGTTGTCGGCGAGGCGGAACGACAGAAGCACCGCCTTCTTGATCCATTGGTGCGTCGTCCACGCCCCGTCGATCTTCTCGGCGACCCGCACCCGCCCGGCATCGAGGTCGGCGATCACCTGCGCGACGGCGTCGCGCAGTCCGGCGCTCGCCGAGGACGGGGAGATCGATCCGCGGTCGTCGAAGGCGCGGTCGATCGTGGCTTGCAGGGCATTCATCGTGGACGGGCCGGAGGACAAGGCGGTGCATTCTACCCCGGCGGCGGACCGGCCCGGGCGGCACGCGCGTACCACCGGCGGAGCAGCGCCGGAAGCGTGTACATCGGCAGCTGCGCCAGGGCGAAGTAGACCGTCACCTCGAAGCTCGCGCGCCCGGAGAGCGCGACCAGCACCAGTCCCATGTTGCAGTTGCCGACGAGGAGCGCCGCAGTGGCGGCGCGCTCCGGCCCGAGGCCGCGGAACGCGATCGCACCGGCGCCCTGGAGCAGCAGGTTGAACGCGTACGCGGCGACGATCGCGAGCAGGACGTATCCCGGCCGCTCGAACGCGTAGGCGGTGACGCCCTCCATGATCGCCACCCCGAACAGCAGCAGGTTCAGCACGGCGATGCCGTCGATGAGTTCCCGGTTCGCGTGGATCCTCGCCTGCCCGACGACGCGGCGGATGATCGCGGCGGCGGCGAAAGCGCTCCCGACCAGTGCGGCGAGGCGGAGCATGAACTCGGTGACCGACAGGTCGAGTTCGACGCCGACGAGGTACTCCGCCGCGACGGGAAGCGTGAACGGCACCAGCGCGGTCGAGGCGATCACGACGACGACCGCCAGCGGCGCATCGAGACCCAGCACGAGGGCGATCGCGACGTTCGACACGATCGGCGAACTCGCGGCCATCAGCACCAGCGCCTGCGCGAGCGGCTCGGGCAGGCCGAGCGGCACGAGGACGAGGGTGATGGCGCGCACGGCGATGGGCGAGACCACCAGCACGAACGCGACGAGCGCGACGATGACGCCGGGACGCCGTCGCCACGCGGCGGCGCCGGCCCAGTCGAGGCGCACGAGCGCGAGCGCGAGCGGAATCACGAGCGTCGGGACGAGGAGCGGGCTCGCGAACCTCGCGAGCGGCGGAAGGGCGAGGCCGAGCAGCACGCCGACGGCCATGACCGCCGTCGCGTGCCGCCCCGCCAGCGTGAGGAGGCGCACCGCGGCAGTCTACGCCAGCGCGGCCCGCGGCCGCGGCCCGGGTCACATCGCCTTGAACAGGTGCGCGAACGTCCTCGAGACGGTGAGCTTCTCGGTGCGGTCCTTCAGCGTGAGGATCGGCTGGTCGCGCCAGTCGCGCTCGACCCGCGCGATCGCGCGCAGGTTGACGATCGTCCCGCGATGGACCTGCCAGAACTGCTCTTCGTCGAGTTCCTCGTGGAGTTCCTTGATCGTCTTGCGGATGTGCGCGTCGCCCTCCGCGGTCACGACCTTCGTGTACTTGTCCTCGGATTGGAAATACAGCACGTCGTCGATCGCGATCAGCTTCATCGCGGTCCCGAGCGAGGCGCGGATCCACTTGAGCGAGCCTGCGCCCTCCCGGCCGGCGAGGCGCTCGAGGAGCGCGGCGAGGTCCGCGGGCGGGGTGCCCAGGCGGGACTTGAGTCGCGCCACGACCTTGGCGATCCGCTCGGGCGAAGGGGGTTTCAGCACGTAGTCGACTGCGCCTTCGTCGAACGCCGCGACCGCGTACTCGTCGTAGGCCGTCACGAACACGATGTGCGGCCCGCCGGCGATCGTCCTGGCGACCTCGATGCCCGAGAGGATCGGCATGCGGATGTCGAGGAACGCGACGTCCGGGCGCTCCTCCTGCGCGAGCATCACGGCCTCCTGGCCGTTCTCGGCTTCCGCCACGATCGTGAGTTCGGGCCAGGCCTCCGCGAGGCGCGCCTTGAGCTGGCGCATCAGCATCGGCTCGTCTTCGGCGATCAGGGCAGTGGGCATGTCAGGTGCCGGGAAGCTGCAGGCGGATCCCGGGGCCCGGGCCGCGGTACCGCCGCAGGAGCATGGCCGAAGCTACGGGCTCGTGTCGATCGGGATCTCGATGACCGCGCGCGTGCCGCGTGGTTCACGGGCCGAGAGTGTGAACCGGCCGGCGGAACCGTACAAGGCGGCGAGGCGCTCCCGGAGGTTGGCGAGCCCGACACCGCCCCCGTCGCGCGAGGCGACGTCGACGAGGCCGCGCCCCGTGTCGGCGACCTCGACGACGAGGCGCGCATCCTCTCGCCGCGCGCCCAGCGCGATCGTGCCGCCGTCGGCCGAGGGCTCGATGCCGTGCTTGATCGCGTTCTCGACCAGCGAGATCAGGAGGTTCGGCGGGAACGGCGTTCCGCGCAGCGTCTCGGGCACGTCGATCGTGAACGCGAGACGCGCTCCCATGCGGGTCCCGAGGATCTGGAGGTACGCCTCGCAGAGTTCGACCTCCTTGCCGAGGGTCGTCGACGCGGCGCGAAGCTGCGGCAGCGCCGCGCGCAGGTAGGCGATCAGGTGTCCGAGGAGGCGATGCGCCGCGGGCGGGTCGGTCTCGGTCAGGTACTGGACCGACGCGAGCGTGTTGAACAGGAAATGCGGCTCGATCTGCGCCTGCATCAGTTTCAGCTCCGCCTCGACCGCCTGCTTCGACAGGAGATGCCGCTCCGCCTCGGCTCGGGCGAGCGTCGCCTGCGCGCGCGCCGCGGAGAGCTTCACGTAGAAGAACAGGCTGACGAAGACGCCGTTGAAGAACGCGACCACGACGTTGAACAGGAACATGCCGTACTTCCCGGTCACGTAGCTCCAGGTGTAGCCCTTGGCGAGGATCACGAGGACGATGCCGAGGAGCGATCCGATCGCGACCGACACGATCAGCCGGCGCAGCGGATGGACGGCATCCCAGGGCCGAGCGACGTTGACGCACCAGGCGATCGAGAAGCCCTGCAACTGCGCGGAGACGAACGGATGCCAGAACGGGCGCGTGTCGTCGATCCACAGAACACCGGCGATGCCGGTGTTGATCGCCGCGATCAGCGCAATCGTGACCCAGGATGCCCGAAAGCCCCGGATCAGGGCCGTGCGGAACGGCACCGGGGGCATGGGGGACGCGGCGAGGGGGCTCACGGCGACGGATTGTAGGCGGGCACGTCGCCGGCCGTGCCTGCCGGGGACGAAGCGTCCCGGGAGGCGGCCGGGATGCGCCAGGTGGCGACGGGGCGCACCGCCCGCCCGGGTCAGGATGGGGCGCGACCCCGCTGCCGGGCGGCGAAACGCACGATCCGGTCGATGCCCTCGGCGCACTCCGCTTCGTCGGCGACGAGGGCGATCCGGATGCGGCCGCGGCCCGGATTCACGCCGTCCGCCTCGCGCGCGAGGAAGCTGCCGGGCAGCACCGTGACCTGTTCCTCCGCATGGAGGTCGCGCGCGAACGCTGCGTCGTCGCCGGGCGTTCGTGCCCACAGGTAGAACGAAGCGTCGGGGCGCCGGCAGTCGAGCGCGGCGGCGAGCTTCGGCACGAGCGCGTCGAATTTCGCCGTGTAGCGGGCGCGATTGTCGCGCACGTGCGCCTCGTCGCGCAACGCTGCGAGGCTCGCGCTCGCCACGGCCGGCGACATCGCCGAGCCGTGGTAGGTGCGGTAGCGGAGGAAGGCGGCGATCAGGCGGGCGTCGCCCGCCGCATAGCCCGACCGCAGGCCCGGCGCGTTCGAGCGCTTCGACAGGCTTCCGAACACGACGACGCCGCGGTAGTCGTCCCGTCCGAGCGCCCGGGCGGCCGCCAGTGCCCCGAGCGGCGGCGCGTCGCCCTCGAAATAGACCTCCGAATAGCATTCGTCGGAGGCGATCGCGAAGCCGTGCCGGTCGGACAGGTCGAACAGCAGCCGCCACTCGTCGAGGCCGGCGACGCGCCCGGTGGGGTTGTCCGGCGAGCACAGGTACACGAGTTGCGTGCGCGCCCAGACCTCCTGCGGCACGCCATCCCAGTCGTGCCGCCAGTCCCGCGACTCGATCGCGTTGACATAGCGGGGGAGGGCGCCCGCCAGCAGGGCGGCGCCTTCGTAGATCTGGTAGAACGGATTGGGCACGAGCACCGTCGCTCCGGCCCGGCTCGCGTCGACGACCACCTGGGCGAACGCGAACAGCGCCTCGCGGCTTCCGAGCACCGGCAGCACCTGCGTCGACGGGTCGGGAACCGGGATGGCATGCCGTGCTGCGAGCCACGACGCGATCGCCTCGCGCAGCGCGGCCGGCCCCATCGTCATGGGATAATTCGAAAGCCCGGCGCCCCCGCCCGCGAGCGCGTCGAGCACGAGGCGCGGCGTGGCGTGCCGCGGCTCGCCGATGCCCAGGTTGATCGGCGCGAGCCCGGCGGGAGGGCTCGATCCCGCGAACAGCGCGCGCAGGCGCTCGAACGGATACGGCTGGGTGAGATCGAGACGGGGATTCAAGCGGAACCGGCCGGGCGAGACGAGCGCGGATTATAGCGATCGCCGTGGCGCGCGGGCCGTGCGCCGATGAGTGCGTCCGGCAGTGTCGCGATCCGATGGCGCGTGGCGGCCGCCGGCGGGACCGCCGCGGCGTTCGTGCTCTTCGCATGGGTCGCCGCGACATGGGCGTGCTCAAGCATCCGCCTGGTGAAGTCGAGGCTGT
>DAOMBL010000187.1:0-6841 GCA_035427325.1 Casimicrobiaceae bacterium | reverse complement strand
GCGCGCGCGCGTCCCAGGCGGCGATCGCGGCCTCCGGGCGCCGAGGTTCCGCAATGTCGGAAGCGGACGCGCCGCGCCGCCCGAACAGTCGGGCGAAGAGGCCCGCCGGGCGCGCCTCGACAGGCGTGGCGGCAGCGCCGAAGAGCGGCGCGAGTTCGCGTGCGACGATCGAGTCGATCCGGCGTCGAACGTCGTCGTACGCCGCGACGATCGCGTCGGCCTGCGGGGCGACGTGTCGCTCGAGGAGCACGCGGGCGATCCGGCGGAAATTGATGCCGAGATCCTCGATCCGCTCCCCGTCGGGGATCGAGACGTTCGCATTGGTGCGCACGAGCAGTTCGTGCAGCGCCAACCGCTCCGGCCGGAACGCGACGAGATCGCACGGCGGCATGCCGGTCAGGTCGGCGAATTCCCGCGCCTGCGCGAGCGGAGTCGACACGTTCTCGGGCCGGTAGACGGTCGCGAGCGGGAGGAGGGACGCCGGAATCTCCGACTCCACGCCGGGATTCCACGGGCCGAATCCGGATGCGTCGCGGGTGTGGGAAGGCATGGCGCGGGCGCAGGGGAGATCGCGATCTGCGACGTTACACACCGGGCCGGCCAGAGGCAACGAAGCCCGTGTCCCGAGCGGTCCGCCGCTTGACCGCCTCCCGCCCGCTCGGCAAGATGCGCCGTTCCGGACGACCCATGGTTCCGATGAACCGGATACTCTTCTCCGACCACGACTACCACGACATCTCGCTCGAGCGCGACCTCCTCGCTCGCCAGGGCATCGAGATCGTGGTCGCGAACTGCAGGACCGAGGACGAGGTGATCCGCGCGGCGAAGGGTTTCCGCGGAATCCTGCTGCAGTACGCGCCGATCACCGAGCGCGTCGTGGCCGCGCTCCCCGAACTCGGCATCGTGAGTCGCATCGGGGCCGGCTTCGACACGATCGACACCGCCGCGTGCGCGCGCCACGGCGTGTGGGTAGCGAATTCGCCGGACTACGGCGTGGGCGAGGTGGCGACGCACGCGCTCGCCCTGGCGCTCGCCCTTGTGCGCAACGTCGTCGCCTGGGACCGCGACGTCAAGGCCGGCACCTGGCACTACACGTCGGCGGGCCCGGTCAAGCGCGCCTCGGAACTCACGCTCGGCATCGTCGGCCTCGGCCGCATCGGCAAGCGCATGGCGCACGTCTCGCGCAACCTGTTCAAGCGTGTCGTCGCGGCGGACCCCTACCTGATCGACGGCGACTTCCCGGCGTTCGTCGAGCGCGCGACGCTCGCGAAGCTCTTCGAGCAGGCGGACATCGTGTCGCTGCACGTGCCGCTGAACGATGAGACCCGCGGCATGATCGGCGCAGCACTGCTTCGTTCGATGCGGCCGGGGAGCTACCTCGTCAACACGGCCCGCGGCGCGGTGGTCGACGTCGATGCGGCGGTCGCCGCGCTCGAACAGGGCACGCTCGCGGGCCTCGCGCTCGACGTGCTGCCGCAGGAGCCGGTGCCCCCCGAGTCGCCGCTCGTCGCGCACCCGCGTGTTATCCTGACGCCGCACTCGGCGTTCTACTCGGTCGAGGCGGAGATCGAGCTGCGGCGCAAGGCGGCGCAGAATCTCGCGACCTGGTTCTCGACCGGACGTCCCGACTACGTGGTGTCGGCCGGGACGCGCAGGCCTTAGTTCGCAAGGACGACGTCGCGCGGCGCGCCCGGCCGCGCGGCGCGAATCCGCGAAGGGCGAAGAGGAGCCCCATGGCAGCGGTCGGCATCGCAGCCGTGCACAAGCACTTCGGTTCGACGCACGTGATCCGCGGCGTCGACGTGGCGATTCCCGACGGCGAGTTCTGCGTGCTCGTGGGTCCCTCGGGCTGCGGCAAGTCGACGCTGCTGCGGATGATCGCCGGCCTCGAGGAGGTCAGCGAAGGCGAGATCCGCATCGGCGATCGCGTCGTCAACCGCGTTCCGCCGAAGGAGCGCGACGTCGCGATGGTGTTCCAGAACTACGCGCTCTATCCGCACATGACGGTGCGCGACAACATGTCGTTCGCCCTCATGCTCGCGAAGAAGGGCAAGGACGAGATCGCGCGGCAGGTGAACCGGGCGGCGGAGATCCTCGGCCTGGGGGCGCTCCTCGACCGCTACCCGCGCCAGCTCTCCGGCGGCCAGCGCCAGCGCGTGGCGATGGGCCGCGCGATCGTGCGCAATCCTCAGGTGTTCCTGTTCGACGAGCCGCTGTCGAACCTCGACGCGAAGCTCCGCGTCCAGATGCGCACCGAGATCAAGGAACTCCACCAGCGGCTCAAGACGACCTCGGTCTACGTGACGCACGACCAGATCGAGGCGATGACGATGGCCGACCGGATCGTCGTGATGCGCGACGGCATCGTCGAACAGACCGGGGCGCCGCTCGACCTCTACGACACGCCGGCCAACACGTTCGTCGCCGGATTCATCGGCTCGCCCGCGATGAACATGCTGCCCGGCGTGGTGCGTCGCGAGGGCGCGAACGCCAGCGTGACGCTGGGCGCGGGCACGACGCTTCCCGTGCAGGGCGCGCCGGACGCGGGCCGCGAGGTGCTCTACGGCATCCGGCCCGAGCACCTGTCGCTCGCCGCGCCCGGCTCGGGCATCACCGGCGAGGTGGTCGTCGTCGAACCGACCGGCGCCGACACGCAGGTCGTCTGCCGCGCCGGCGGGCAGGACGTGATCGCGGTGATCAAGGACCGCGTCGCCTGCCGGGCGGGCGAACGCATCGGCCTCGCGCCGGATCCTTCGAAGGCGCACGTGTTCGACCGGGCGAGCGGCGCGCGTCTCGCCGCATGAGATCCAAGAAACGATCGAGCGGGAGCACGTCGACTCGACCGTCAACCGAGGAGGAGGGGTAATGAGCGACATCAAGCGGCGGGATTTCCTGAAGACGACGGCCGGCGTCGCGGCGGGCGCCGCGCTCGGCGGCGGCACGGCGCTGTTCGCGGGCGAGGCAGCGGCGCAGCAATGGAACGGCAGGCCGGAGAAGGGCGCGAAGCTGCGCGTGCTGCGCTGGAAGCGGTTCGTCCAGGGCGACGAGGACGTGTGGGCGGCGAACACGAAGCGCTTCACCGAGAAGACCGGCATCGAGGTGCGCGTCGACGCCGAGGGCTGGGAGGACGTGCGGCCGAAGGCCGCGGTCGCGGCGAACGTCGGCAGCGGCCCGGACATCATCATCAGCACGATGGAGGACGCGCACCAGTATCCGGAGAAGCTCGTCGACGTCTCCGATCTCGCGAACTACCTGGGCGCCAGGTACGGCGGCTGGTACCCGCTCGCGAAGGAATACGGGATGCACGGGAGCAAGTGGGTCGCGATCATGATGGGCGCCGCCGGCAACGCGATCGTCTACCGCGAGAGCGCGGTGAAGGCCGCGGGCTTCGACACGGTGCCGCGCGACATGGCGGGCTTCCTCAAGCTGTGCCAGGCGCTGAAGGCGAAGGGCACGCCCGCCGGATTCGCGCTCGGCAACGCCACCGGCGACTCGAGCTGGACGCACTGGCTCGTCTGGGCGCACGGCGGCAAGCTCGTCGACGCGAAGAACAACGTCGTCATCAACAGCCCCGAGACGATCGCCGCGCTCGAGTACGCGAAGCAGCTCTACGAGACCTTCGTGCCGGGCACGCTGTCCTGGCTCGATCCGAACAACAACAAGGCGTTCCTCGACGGCCAGCTCTTCCTGACCGCGAACGGCATCTCGGTCTACTACGCGGCGAAGACGTCGAAGGATCCGAAGCTGCAGGAGATGGCGAACGACATCCAGCACGCGTACTTCCCGCTCGGCCTCGACGGCAAGGCGCGCGAGCTGAACCTCGTGTTCCCGATGATGATCTTCAAGTACTCGAAGTATCCGAACGCCGCGAAGGAGTACCTGCGCTTCATGATGGAGAAGGAGCAGTACGTGCCCTGGCAGGAGGCTTCGATCGGCTACGTGTGCCATCCGCTCGCGGCCTACGAGAAGAGCGCGTTCTGGACCGCGGATCCCAAGCGGATCCCGTACCGCGACTGCTTCAAGAACGGCACGGCGGGCGGGTACGCGGGCACGATGGGCTACGCGTCGGCGGCCGCGATCGCCGACTTCATCATCCCGAACATGGTTGCGGAAGCCGGCTCGGGCGCGAAGACGCCGAAGGAAGCGGCCGAGCGGGCGCAGAAGCGGGCGGAGCGCTACTACAAAGTCTAGCGATATCCGGACGCGGCGCCGTGAAGATGGCGCCGCGCCGGACATGTGCGCGAATTGGAGCGGCGGCGGGCCGCCGCTCAATTCGCGCATCGGGTCGCGACGCATAGCGCCTTGGGGCGCAACGTCGCGGACCGTGCAAGGGCAACCCGGCGCGAGTCGCGAGGCCGACGCGAGCGCGCGACACAACATCGGCCGAACTGCCGCCGGGGCCCCGGCGGCGGATGCAGGTGAACCTCAGACAGGAGGCCCCATGGCCAGAAGGACCGTGTTGTACAGCAGCAAGGGCAAGAAGCTCTACGCGGTGCGCGACAAGTCCGGCAAGTTCAAGGACATCCAGCAGTACTCGCGCGCGCACGCGATGGACATCAAGCGCGGAAGCGGCGCCGAGAAGAAGGCCGCCGCGAAGAAGGCGAAGAAGGCCACGAAGCGCAAGGCCGCGAAGAAGCCGGCGGCGAAGCGGCCGGCGAAGCGCACCGTCAAGCGTACGGTCAAGCGCGGCGCGAAGCGCGCGGTCAAGCGCGGGTCGGGCGTGAAGCGCGCGGTGAAGCGCGTCGTCCGCCGCGCGAAGAAGGCGGTACGTCGCGTCAAGCGTGCTGCCCGGCGCGTGGCGAAGAAATAGGCCCCGCGGGTGTCCGGCGGCGCGCGCCGCCGGACGCCGTTTCCCGAACCTTCCATGAGCGGCGCGTCGGCACGCTGGCTCGACAACCGCAACGTCCTCGGGCTCCTGTTCCTGCTGCCCGCGGCGGCGATCCTGCTGGTCTTCCTCACCTATCCGCTCGGCCTCGGCACCTGGCTCGGGTTCACCGACGCCAAGATCGGCCGGAGCGGCGAGTGGGTCGGGTTCGACAACTTCGCGTTCCTGTGGGGCGACGCGGTCACGCGGCTCGCGCTCTTCAACACGCTCTTCTACACGTTCGTCGCGAGCGTCATCAAGTTCGGGCTCGGCCTGTGGCTCGCGATTCTCCTGAACGAGCACCTGCCGTTCAAGGCGTTCCTGCGCGCCATCGTGCTGTTGCCGTTCATCGTGCCGACCGCGCTCTCCGCGATCGCGTTCTGGTGGATCTACGACAGCCAGTTCTCGATCCTCAGCTGGGCGCTCGTGAAACTCGGCCTGATCGACCAGTACATCGACTTCCTGGGCGATCCGTGGAACGCGCGCTTCGCCACGATCGCCGCCAACATCTGGCGCGGCGTGCCGTTCATCGCGATCTGCCTCCTGGCCGGCCTGCAGACGATCTCGCCGTCGCTCTACGAGGCCGCCGCGCTCGACGGCGCGTCGGGGTGGCAGCGCTTCCGCCACGTGACGTTGCCGCTGCTGACGCCGATCATCGCCGTGGTGATGACGTTCTCGGTGCTGTTCACGTTCACCGACTTCCAGCTGATCTACGTGTTGACGCGCGGCGGACCGCTCAACGCGACGCACCTGATGGCGACGCTCTCGTTCCAGCGCGCGATCTCGGGCGGGAGCCTGGGCGAGGGCGCCGCGATCGCGACCGCGATGGTGCCGTTCCTGCTCGCGGCGATCCTCGGCAGCTACTACGGATTGCAGCGGCGCGCGTGGCAGCAGGGCGGGTCCGACCGATGAGCAAGGACGCGACCGACAGCACCGGCATGGCCTACCTCGCGACGAGGCGCCATCGCCTCGTCACCGTGTGGCTGCCGTTGTCGATGTTCCTGGTCGGCCTGCTGTTCCCGTTCTACTGGATGGCGATCACCGCGTTCAAGCCGAACGAGGAGTTGCTCTCGCGCGAGGGCAACCCGTTCTGGGTGCAGAACCCGACGTTCGCGCACATCGAGAAGCTGCTGTTCGACACCGCGTACCCCGACTGGCTCCTCAACACGATGATCGTGTCGGTCGTCGCGACGGCCGCCTCGCTCCTGTGCAGCGTCCTCGCGGCCTACGCGATCGAGCGCCTGCGTTTCAGGGGCTCGCGCTACGTCGGGCTGTCGATCTTCCTCGCATACCTCGTGCCGCCATCGATCCTGTTCATCCCGCTCGCCACGATCGCCAACAAGCTGCAGCTCTTCGACACGCGGCTCGCTCTGCTCCTCCCCTATCCGACGTTCCTGATCCCGTTCTGCACCTGGCTGCTGATGGGCTACTTCAAGAGCATCCCGTTCGAACTCGAGGAGTGCGCGCTGATCGACGGCGCGACGCGCTGGCAGATCCTCGTCAAGATCGTGCTGCCGCTCGCGGTGCCGGGATTGATCTCCGCGGGCATCTTTGCGTTCACTCTCTCGTGGAACGAGTTCATCTACGCGCTCACCTTCGTCTCGTCGTCGGAGGTCAAGACCGTGCCGGTCGGCGTCGTCACCGAGTTGGTCGAGGGCGACGTGTACCACTGGGGCTCGCTGATGGCCGGCGCGCTCCTGGGCTCGCTGCCCGTCGCCATCCTCTACTCGTTCTTCGTCGAGTACTACGTCTCCGGCCTCACCGGCGCCGTGAAGGAGTAGGACGGGCATCCGCTCTGTGGGTCGGGCTTGAGCCGCTGTGGTTCGGGCTTCCGCCCCTGTGGGTCGGGCTTCAGCCCGACGAGCCCATTGCATGTGGGTCGGGCTTCCGCCCCTCTGGGTCGGGCTTCAGCCCGACGGGGTTGATGCAGATGCGATGAACAAGCGTCGGCCTGCAGGCCGCCCCACCACTCCGCTG
>DAOMBL010000186.1:0-6865 GCA_035427325.1 Casimicrobiaceae bacterium | reverse complement strand
ACGACGACCGTGCCCGGTGTCGACAAGTTCAAGGCACCCGCCTACGAAAACAAGGGCGCGTCCATCGCGACCGCCGAGATCGACGTCACCTCGGGCGACGCGCAACAGCTCAACAAGAAACCGACGGTATCGCTCGCGTTGTCGCAGACGCTGGTCATGCAGCCCGCGACGGTGACGCTGACGGCCACCGCAGCCGACCCGGACGGCACGATCGCCAGGGTGCGCTTCTACCGCAACGGCGTGAACATCGGCGAGAAGACCGCGTCGCCGTACACGATGACCGACGCCATCGCGGCGAACGGGCAGACCCGCTATCGCGCCGATGCGACCGACAACGTCGGGAACGTCACGACGACGCTGGACCAGGTGGTGTCGGCGCAGACGCCGCCCGCCTCCGCGCCCAGGGACGCGGACGTCTGGCGGCTGCTGAACCAGGCGACCTTCGGCGCGTCGCAGGCCGAGGCGGCGAACGTCGTCGCCAAGGGCGGCGTCACCGCCTGGGTCGACGACCAGCTCGCGAAGCCCCTGTCGTCCGGCTATCCGCCCTCGCGCTACAACCGGATCCAGCTGAGGGAGTCCGACGACTGCACGACCAAGGACCCGCTCGGCCAGAGCTACCCGTCGAACTCGCCGCAGGCGACCTGCGTCCGCGACCACCTGTCGCTCGCGATGGTGCAGCGCGATCTCTTCACCAACGCGATGACCCGGCCCGACCAGCTCCGGCAGCGCGTCGCCTGGGCGCTCTCGCAGATCCTCGTGATCTCCGGGATCGAGAGCGATCTCGCGAAGGCGCACGTGATGGCGCGCTACCAGCAGATCATGTTCGAGGAGGCGTTCGGCAACTTCGAGACGATCCTCCGGCGGATCACGCTGTCGCCGGCGATGGGCAACTGGCTGGACTCGGTGAACAACGACCGACCCGATGCCGCGAAGGGGCGCGTGCCGAACGAGAACTACGCGCGCGAGATCCTGCAGCTCTTCAGCATCGGCCTCATCGAGCTCCAGTCCGACGGGACGCCGCTCCTCGACGCGAACGGCGACGAGATCTCGACCTACGACCAGGACGACATCAAGCAGTTCGCGCGCGTGTTCACCGGATACACCTACGCGAACCCGGACGCGAGCCCGATCACGAAGAAGAACGGCGCGTACTACGGAGCCGACATGGGCGTGTACCCCGGGACCGCGACCACCGGCCACGACACCGATGCCAAGACGCTCCTCGACGTCACCTCGGACGGCAGCGCGAATCCGACCGTGCTGCCGGCGGGCCAGACCCCGCAGCAGGACATCGACGGCGCGGTCCACAACGTGTTCATGCACCCGAACACCGGGCCGTGCATCGGCAAGCAGCTGATCCAGCGGCTCGTGACCGGCAATCCTTCGCCGGCCTACGTGCAGCGCGTCGCCGCCAAGTTCGCGAACAACGGCTCGGGCGTGCGCGGCGACCTCAAGGCCGTGGTGCGCGCGATCCTGCTCGATCCGGAGGCGCGCGGCCCGGCGAAGAGCGATCCGGCGTTCGGCACGCTGCGCGAGCCGGTGCTGATGATCACCGGGCTCGTGCGCGCGCTCAACGGCGTCACGGACGGAGCGGCGCTCGGCGACCGCGCCGCGAACCTGCAGCAGCGGCCGTACTACGCGCCGAGCGTGTTCAACTACTTCCCGCCGGACGCGACCGTCCCCGGCACGTCGATCCTCGCGCCGGAGTTCGGCATCTTCAACAGCAATTCGGCGGTCGCGCGGACCAACCTCGTGTATTCGCTGGTGTACGGCGGCATCTCGCCGGACGCGAATCTCGCCGACGCGACCGGCACGCGGCTCAACACGATCCAGTTCGAGCCGCTCGCGACGGACGCCGCGCTCCTGACCGACAAGGTGAGCGAGGCCCTGCTCGGCGGTCCGCTGCCCGCGGCGGCCCGCACCGCGGTGATCAACGCCGTCAACGCGATCGCGCTCTCGGCGACGCCGACGGCCCAGCAGAAGACCGACCGCGCCCGCATGGCGACCTACCTCGTCGCCGCGTCGAACCACTACCAGATCCAGCGCTGACCATGAGCACGAGCCGCCGACAATTCCTCGCACGCACGAGCGCGCTGACCGGCGCGGCGATGGCCGGCAGCTTCGGCCGCTACGGCATACCTTCCGCGAATGCGCAGTCCGGAAGCGACTACAAGGCGCTCGTCTGCCTGTTCCAGTTCGGGGGCGCGGACAGCAACAACATGGTCGTGCCGAAGTCGGACTACGCGCAGTACGGGCTCGTCCGGACCGCGGCGTCGCAGGTCGGGATTCCCGAGGACCAGTTGCTGGTCGTGAACGCGTCGCGGCAGGGCGGCAAGGCGTTCGGCTTCCACCCGAACATGGCGCCGCTCAAGGCCCTCTACGACGCGGACAAGCTCGCCGTCATCGCCAACGCCGGCACGCTGATCGCGCCGATCACGATGGCCGATTACAAGGCAGGCAAGAACCGGCCGCCCAACCTGTTCTCGCATTCGGACCAGCAGTTGCTGTGGCAGGGCCTGCTGCCGGCCGATATCGTCAAGACCGGATGGGGCGGGCGGCTGGCCGACAGGCTGATCGCGAAGAACGCCGGCCAGAAGATTCCGACGATGGTGTCGGTGTCGGGCACGCAGCTCTTCAATTCCGGCCACGACACGACGCCGTTCGTGATCCCCGGAAACGGCGGGGTCCTGCTCTCCGGCCAGGGGAGCGACGCGGTCAGCACGGCGCGCTACAACGCGCTGCGCGCGCTGATGTCCACGGGCGGCGGCAACACGCTGTTCGAGGCCGCGTCGTCGATCCTCGACGACGCCCTCGTGGCGGCCGAAGCGGCCAATCCGTTCCTGACCGCCAACCCGACGCCGGCGGTCATCACCAATGCGTTCACGGTCGGCGGCACGCTGCTCAACACGGGGCTCGCGCAGCAACTGAGGCAGGTCGCGCGGCTGATCGAGGCGCGCGCGACGCTCGGCGTGAAGCGCCAGTTCTTCATGGTCAACATCGGCGGCTGGGACAACCACTCGAACATCCTGACCGCCGAGGGCAACCTGCTCACGCAGATGTCGCAGGCGATGGCAGCGTTCTACCAGTACACGGTCGACGCCGGCGTGGCGAACCAGGTCACGACGTTCACAATGTCGGACTTCAACCGCACCTTCATCGGCAACCAGTCGCTGGGTACCGACCACGCCTACGGCGGCAACTACCTGGTGATGGGCGGGGCGGTGAAGGGGGGCGACATCTACGGCACCTACCCGGCCCTCGTGCTCAAGGGCGCGGACGACACCGGTTCCAACGGCGCGTGGCTGCCGACGACCTCGGTCGACCAGATCGGCAACACGCTCGCGACCTGGTTCGGCATGTCGTCCGCCGACATCGACTACGCGTTCCCGAACCTCGCCAACTGGTCGGCGGGGGTCCGCAACATCGGATTCCTCTGATCGAGACAGGCGACAGCCCCCCGCGGTCCTGCATCCCCACCCTCCCGGCCGAGCACCCCCCGCGACGCCGGTGCAGGACCGCAACTCCACGGACGCCGGTCGGCAACCGCTGACCGGCGTCGCTTTCCATGCCGCCGATCAGGCCGGCTGCTGTCCCGCCACGAGGCTCGACGCCGCGGCTTCCAGCGATGCCGGCACCACGGGCTTGGGCAGGAGCAGGTGGCCTGCGTCCCGGACTTCGCGCGCGGCGGACTCGCGCAGGTCGCCGCTCACGACCAGCGCCGGCACCGGTTCTCCGAACTCGCGGCGCAGCCGGTCGATCGCCGCGAGCCCGCTCGCGTCGCCAGCGAGACGCAGGTCCGCGATGATGAGATCCGGATAGCGCTCGACCTCGCCGAGCGCGGCGAGCACGTCGTCCGCGTGCGCGCCTCCGGCGACGTCCGCCCCCCAGCTGGAGAAGAGGGCACGCAGTCCGTCGACCGCGGCAGGATCGTCGTCGATGACCGCGATGCAGGCGCCCGCGAGGGATCGGGACCCGTGCCGCTCGCGTACGCGCAGCGGTGGGGCATCCGCCGCGCGCGGCGCGAGGATCGAGAAGCGCGAGCCGTGTCCCGGCCGGCTCGCGAGCGCGAGGCGATGGCCGAGCAATGCCGCGAAGCGTCGGACGATCGCGAGCCCGAGTCCCATGCCGCCCGGGCGCGGACGATCCGCGCGCCCGGGCACCTGGAAGAACTCGTCGAAGATGCGGTCGCGGTGCTCCGGCGCGATGCCGACGCCGCTGTCCACGACCTCGATCGCGACTTCGGCGCCCCGACGGCGCGCGCCGATCACGACCCCGCCCGCGCGGGTGTAGCGCAACGCGTTCGACACGAGATTGCGCAGCATGCGGTCGAGCAGCACCGGGTCGGACTCGACGGCGAGACGGGTGCCCACGACCACCAGCGCGAGGCTGCGCGATGTCGCCTCGATGGCGAACTCTCCGCCGATGCGGTCGAACAGCGGGGCGAGCGGCACGCGCTCCCGGGCGGGCTCGAGTGCGCCGGCCTCCAGGCGCGACAGGTCGATCAATTGCGAAAACTGCGCCTCGAGCGCGGAGAGCGCCACGCGCACGCTCGCGACCAGGGGGGCGAGGTCGCCATCGCGCGTGCGCCGGGTCAGCGCCGCGACGAAGAGCCCGAGCGCGTGCAGCGGCTGCCTGAGGTCGTGGCTCGCGGCCGCGAGGAGCTGGCTCTTCGCGCGATCGGCCGCCTCCGCCGCGGCGCGGGCCTCCTGCGCGGTGCGCGTGCGCGCCTTCAGTTCCGCGATCAGGTCGGTGTTGCGGTGGCGCGTCGCCAGCGCGTCGGTCAGGACGTCGTTCAGCCGGTGTCCGAACGCGAGGACGAATCCGAGCACGACGGCCATCACGAATGCCGTCGACAGGTGCACCGCGTCTCCCTCGAGTCCCACACGCACGATGAGCGGCACCAGCGCCGGGAGCACGAACCCGTAGAACGCGGGCTTGTAGACCGCGGTGAGGTTGAGGCCGCCGAGCACGACGCCGAACAGGCACACGATCGAGAGCGCCTGGTGCGGCGGCGAGGGCGGGAACATCGCGAACGCGGCGGCGCCCCACAGTGCGCCGGCGGCCGCCGAGCCGATCGACCAATAGCGACCCCAGCGGCGCGCGGCCGCGAGACCCGGCCGTGCCGCCCGCCAGGCGCGGACGAGGAGCGCGCGCCACGCCTGGTTCGCGGCGATGAGCGCGATCCACGCGATCATCAGCGACGCGGGCACCTCGCTTCCGAGCACCACGCAGAACAATGCCGCGCCGAACAGCATCGACGCGGTGGCCCGCGCCCACCCCGCATAGAGCGTCGAGACCTGGTCGGCGCGCGCCCGCGCGACCGGCGGGGTGGTTCCGAGCACGGGAGCGGACGCGTCCACCGGGCGCCCCGAGGGCGCGCACCGCCCCTGCGTCCACGCCGCGCCTGGCGAGCTCGACGATCGCTTCCGTGCGGGTGTGGACGTTCAGCGCCCGCAGGATCGCGGAGACGTGGACCTTGACGGTGCCCTCGGACAGGCAGAGGTCGCGGCAGATGCGCTTGTTGGGCAACCCCTGGAGCAACAGGCGCAGGACGTCGGACTGGCGCTGCGTGAAGCCGACGGAGAGACCTTCCGGCCACGCGCGCGATGGCTTCGCGCGCGGATCCGACGCGCTCGACACCGGCCGTCCGCCCCGCAGCGCGGCTTTCACCGCGGCGACCACCTCGGCCGCGTCCGCGTGCTTGGCGACGTAGCCGCGGGCTCCGGCGGAGAGCGCGCCGTCGATCGTTGCGCGGTCGTGCGTCGCGGACAGCACGACGATCGGCAGGCGCGGGTGATCGCGGCGCAGCTCGACGAGATAGGCGAGTCCTCGCGTTCCCGGCAGCGCGAGGTCGAGGAGGAGCGCGTCGCAGTCCGGGTGCGCGGCGAGTAGCCGCGTCGCGTGGTCGCGTGTCGTCGCGCACCAGAGCGTCCACCGCGGCTCGGCCTGCTCGATGTATCGCGCGAGCGCCTCGAGGATCAGCGGGTGGTCGTCGACGGCGATGAGTTTCATGTCGGTCTCCCTCGGTTCGTCCCCGGCGGGGTCACGCACCCGAAAATAGGGCAGGGCGCGCCGGCATGCACCTGTCAGTTCTTACAGGGGGCGAGCGGCTCGGCGACCGGGGCTGCCACCGGATTTCGATTCGTCGCCAGCGGTTTGCGCCGCCGAGTTCGCGCGTTGACCGAAGTCGCGACTGCGGCGAGCGGCTTAGGCCGGATGGACGATGGCCGGGCTTGTATGATGGCGGTCCAGGTTCGATTCCGATGGCACCCCCCACGATGCAACGGCGACCGCTCGGCCGCTCCGGACTGCAGGCCGCGCCGCTCGCGCTCGGCGGCAACGTCTTCGGCTGGACCGCCGACGAGGCGACGTCGCACGCGGTGCTCGATGCGTTCGTCGCCGGCGGGTTCAACCTGATCGACACCGCGAATTCGTACTCCCGTTGGGTGGAAGGACACTCGGGCGGCGAGTCGGAGACGGTGATCGGCCGCTGGATCGCGAAGCGCGGCCGCCACGACGACGTGCTGATCGCGACCAAGGTCGGGTCGGATATGGGCCTCGGACGGAAGTGCCTGCGGCGCGAGCACATCCTCGCCGAAGCGGAGGCCTCGCTGCGGCGACTTCGCGTCGAGCGCATCGACCTCTACCAATCGCACTGGGACGATCCAGAGACGCCGCAGGACGAGACGCTCGAAGCCTCTGACCGGCTGGTGCGCGCGGGCAAGGTACGGGCGATCGGCGCGTCGAACCTCGACGCGGGGCGGCTGGCGTCTGCGCTGGCGACGAGCCGGGCGCAGAGCAGCCCGCGCTACGAGACGCTGCAGCCGCACTACAACCTGCTCGTGCGCGATGCGTTCGAGGGGTC
>DAOMBL010000185.1:0-6873 GCA_035427325.1 Casimicrobiaceae bacterium | reverse complement strand
GCTGCAGGGGCGGCGCGTCGGCGCCGCGCGGGCGGCGTAGCGGCGTGGACCTCGGCATCGCGGGCAAGCGGGCGCTCGTCTGCGCGGCGAGCCGGGGACTCGGGCGCGGCTGCGCCGAGGCGCTCGCGCGCGAGGGCGTCGAGGTCACGATCTGCGCCCGCACGAAGGCCGACGTGGCACGTGCCGCCGACGAGATCGCCGCGTCGTCCGGTCGGCGCGTGGCGCACGTCGCCTGCGACATCACGACGCCCGAAGGGCGGGCCGCGGCGCTCGCCGCCTGTCCGGCGCCCGACATCCTGGTGAACAACGCCGGCGGCCCGCCGCCGGGCGACTTCCGCAGCTTCGACCGCGACGCGTGGATCCGCGCGATCGACGCGAACATGCTCACGCCGATCGAGCTCATCAAGGCGACGCTCGACGGCATGATCGCGCGGCGCTTCGGACGCATCGTCAACATCACCTCGTCCGCGGTGAAGGCCCCGATCGACATCCTCGGCCTGTCGAACGGCGCGCGCAGCGGCCTCACCGGCTTCGTCGCGGGCCTCGCTCGTAAGGCCGTGCGCGACGGCGTGACGATCAACAACCTGCTGCCCGGGCAGTTCGACACCGACCGCCTGCGCGTGACCTACGAGGGCCGCGCGAAGGCGACCGGCAGGCCGCTCGCCGAAGTGATGGCCGCCGGCGCGGCCGCGGTACCCGCCGGACGCTTCGGCGTCGCGGCGGAGTTCGGCGCGGTATGCGCATTCCTCTGCAGCGTGCACGCCGGCTACATCGCCGGCCAGAACGTGCTGGTCGACGGCGGCAACTACCCCGGCACGTTCTGATTCGTCGCCACGACCCTTCGATCCGCGAAGTCCCACGACCCATGATCGATCTCTACTACTGGACCACGCCCAACGGGCACAAGGTCACGATCTTCCTCGAGGAGACCGGGCTGCCGTACCGGCTGAAGCCGGTCAACATCTCCAGGGGCGAACAGTTCGACCCGGCGTTCCTCGAGGTCTCGCCCAACAACCGGATCCCGGCGATCGTCGACCACGCGCCGCCCGACGGCGGCGCTCCGCTGTCGCTCTTCGAGTCGGGCGCGATATTGCTCTACCTCGCGGGCAAGACCGGCCGCTTCTACCCGGCCGACCTGCGCGGACGCTGCGAGGTGTCGCAGTGGCTGTTCTGGCAGATGGCGGGACTGGGGCCGATGGCCGGCCAGAACCACCACTTCGTCCAGTACGCGCCGGAGCCGATTCCCTACGCGATCGACCGCTACGTGCGCGAGACCGGCCGGCTCTACGGCGTGCTCAACAAGCGGCTCGCCGACCGCGCCTTCATCGCGCGCGACTACTCGATCGCGGACATGGCGTGCTATCCGTGGATCCTGCCCGAGCGGCAGCGCCAGGACATCGACGACTTCCCGCACCTCAAGCGCTGGAAGTTCGAGATCGGCGAGCGGGAGGCGGTGAAGCGCGCGTACGCGATCGCGAAGGCGATCAACACGACGCCCGCCGCCGCCGACGAGCGGGCGCGTGCGGTGCTGTTCGGGCAGAGCGCGGCGACGGTGAAATAGTCGACTTCGGAGCCCCCGCCTTGTTCTCCCATCGATGCATCGGATCTCACTCATGACTCCCGGACATGCCGAACAAGACCGCGCCCATCACGACGCTGTCGCACCGCACTACGACGAACTGGTCAACACCCCTCGCGATGTCCTGAGTTCGATGATCTTTGCCAAGGCGGCCAAGTACCTTCCGGTTCGTAGCGCGCGAATGCTGGACCTCGGGGCGGGCACGGGCCACATGGCCTCTCGCTTCGGAGATCGCTTCGAATCCGTCGTACTGGTCGACCACTCCGAGGGCATGCTCGCACGCGCGCGCGAGAACCTGCGATTCCTGGGTACCCGGGCGACGTTCGTTCGCGAGGACGTGATTGCGTATGTCGAGTCGAGTGCCGATCGATTCGATCTGGTCGCGTGCGTCGGCGTCCTTCATCATCTGGCGCCGGACGAGCTGAGGCGTCTGCTTTCCGGCGTGGTTCGCCGCATGACCGCAGGCGGCGCGTTCATATTCGCGGAACCCGTGGGCACCGAGGCATCGGAACCGACGCTTGTACGCCGATGGAACGCGCCGCGTCTTCCCGAGTTGGGTCGATACCTTGAACTCGCTCCGCCACCGGAGGAGGAGATGCTCGACCGGGGAGCGACCAAGACCATGCTTGCGGAACTCAATCTCCGGCTGGTATACGAGCGCCGGGCGTGGGAACTGTACGCGCGGTATTCGGGAAACTTCGTGGACCGGCTCGCAATCCGGGCAATTGATGCCCTATGCCACCGCGCAGGCATGATCTGGTTCGGGGTAGCCAGAATCTCCGCGTAGGTCACATGCGAGATGCGCGAGCATGTGAGCATCGCGTCCCGTTCCTGGAGGTGAAGCGCGCGTACGCGATCGCGAAGGCGATCAACACGACGCCCGCCGCCGCCGACGAGCGGGCGCGTGCGGTGCTGTTCGGGCAGAGTGCGGCGACGATCAGGTAGCGTTCGCCGCGAGGGGCGCCCGCGCATCCGGCCGCGAGCGCCCCGGCAACGACCGCGACCGGCGCGTCGCCCGGTCGCGGGCGCATCTCAGCGGAACACCCAGAGCCGATAGGCGGCGTAGTTCGCGAAGGTCATCAGGATCGTGGTGCCGAGCTGCGCGGGCCAGGTCGGAATGCCGAGCGCCAGGCCGGCGGAGAGCAATGCGGCATTGGCGAGCGCCTGGGCGCCGAGCGCGATCGCGAAGCGCAGGCCCGAGTGCGCGACCGGAAGCGTCGGATCGAACACGTGCCGGTAGGCGAGCGTGAACCGCACGATCGCGCCCGCGGCGAACCCGAGGGACGATGCGGGGACCGGCGGGAATCCGGCCGCCAGCAACGCGGCCATCGCGCCGTAGTGCGCGGCCACCGCGGCGAAGCCGGTGACGACGTGCAGCGTGAAGCGGCGCGCCTCGGCGAAGAGCGCGTCGCGCTTCACGGGGAGGCGCGCCGCGCGACGATCCCGCGAAAGCGCCGCGACACGCGGAGGCCGCTTCGCGCGAGCGCCCCCTGGAACGAGACGCCGAGCACGCCCAGGCCGTAGCGCACGGAGCGTGCGAATCCGATCGAACTCGCCTCGGCGAAGTAGCGCGTCGGCACCGAGACCTCGCCGACGCGGTGCCCGCCGACGATCGCCTGCGCGAGGAGTTCGTTGTCGAACACGAAGTCGTCCGAATTGTCCGCCCACGGCAGCGCTTCGAGCAACGCGCGCGAGAACGCGCGGTAGCCGCTGTGGTACTCCGACATCTTCGCGCCGAGGAGGAGGTTCTGCACGAGGGTGAGCGCGCGATTCGCGACGTACTTCCAGCGCGGCATGCCTCCGGCGAGCGCGCCTCCCCCGATGATCCGCGACCCGAGCACCAGGTCGTAGACGCCGGACGTGACCATTCCGGCCATCGCGGTGACGAGGCGCGGGTCGTACTGGTAGTCCGGGTGGACCATGACGACGACGTCCGCGCCGCGATCGAGCGCCGCGCGGTAGCAGGTCTTCTGGTTCGCCCCGTAGCCGCGGTTCATCGGGTGCAGCAGCACGGTGAGCCCGAGCGAGCGCGCGATCGCGACCGTATCGTCGTCGCTCGCATCGTCGACGAGCACGGTGTCGTCGACGACGCCGGCCGGCAGGTCGCGGACGGTCGCTTCGAGCGTGCGGCCCGCGCGGTAGGCGGGCATGACGACGACGATGCGCTTACCGTCGAGCATCGCCAGACTCGCGGCGCAGACGGAACGCGACGACCTGGGCGTCCTCGTAGGCAGGGGGCCCGAACGCCGCGCGGAGCGCCGACTCGCACCCCGCCACGCGATCGCCCGAGCGCTCGAGCCGGTCCTCGCCGGCCGGAACCCACGGCCTCTGCCACACGACCCAGTCGACGCCGCGCGCCTCGAGTCCCGCGCGGTCGGCGAGGCGGACGGCGTTGGTGAACGCATAGCCCGCGCGTTCGGGAATTTCTCCGGGACGGCGGTCGACGCACAGGCCGGTGAGCCAGCCCGGAATCACGCGCTGGCGCGATTCGCGCTCCCAGCGGGCGCCGTCCCAGTCGTAGCTCTCGAAGCGAAACGGAGCGGCGGCGACGAGGAGCGAATCGGGCGGAGCGTCGGCGAGCGTCTTCCAGAACGGAGACATCGGGATCTGCGACTGCGCCCGCCGCACGGCGTTGACGTCGCCGCGGAAATCGTAGAGCTGGAGGAGGCCCAGCCGGTAGGACGTCGGATGTCTCGACCATTCGCGCAGCGGCCCCGATCCCGCGAGGGCGAGCGCCGCGACGATCGACACGACGAGCGAACCGAGGTCGCGGCGGCGGCCATGGCCGGCCATCGCCGAGCCCACGAGCACGGCGCCGCACGCGGCCGCGACGAGCAGGAGCGGCACGATCGACAGCAGGTAGCGCCCGAACGCCAGCGACGTCCAGCCCCATTCCGGCCGGGTGATCGCAAGGGCGATCGCGGTGAGCGCCAGGCCCAGCGCGCCGGTGCGCGCTTCGGGCAGGCGGCGCCAGACGCGCGGCATCCCGATCGCGGCGAGCACGACGACGGCGATGAGCGCGACCGTCGAGCGCGTCCCGAACCACCAGTAGAGCGCGCCGCCGATCGTCGATGCGTCGAACGGCGCGAAACCGGCCTTCGCGACGAGCGCCGCGGGACGCAGCGCCAGCGGCGGGCCGAGCAGGATCGCGAGGGCGCCCGCGGTGGCAGCGCAAAGGCCCAGCACGCGCCTTCCCTGCGAACGCCGCAACGAACGATCGCGGACGAGGCGCCACGCCGCCCAGGCCAGCGGCGCGAGCGCGAACGGCGCGACGACGAGGTGCGCCCAGCACGCCAGGACGGCCGTGGCCACGAAGAGCGCGCCGTGGCGGCCGCTGCCCTGCCACCACCGCTGGAACGCCCAGTGCGCCGTCCAGCCCGCGAGCACGTCGAACGCGTAGGGACGCGCCATCTGGCTGTAGGCGACGAGCGTCGGCGACAGCGCGAGGAGGAGGGCGAACGCGAGCGCGGCTTCGCGTCCGATCCGTTCGACGACCGCGAGCGGCAGGAGCGCGATGGTCGCGAGGCCCGCGGCCATCATCGGCAGGCGCATGGCCGTCTCGGTCAGGCCCACCGTGTGCACGAGCAGCCAGTCGTAGAGCGCGAACGGAATGCCGTAGTCGGCATGGCCCAGGTCGACGACGAACTGCGCGGGGCCGCGCGCGAGCACCTGGTGCACCGCGTGCCACTCGTCGTCCAGCAGCACCTGCCGGCTGAACTGGTCGAGCCGGAGCGCCGCGCCCAGCGCGACGATCGCGCCGAGGGCGACGAGCGAGGCGGCGTCGCGCTGCCGGGGGGCCGCAGAAGGCGTGGCCGGGCGGGGCGCGTGCTCCGCAACCATCCGGGACGATCAGCCTCGCGGGATGGCCGCGATCGGAATGACGCTGGCGGGGGGACCGGCGGCCGCCTCGACCGCTGCCTCGAGCGAGCGATCGACGTCGAATCCGATGTCGCCGTCCTCGACCGGCACGCCGGTCGCACGGAGCGATGCGAAGTCGAACAGGCGCCGGTCCATCAGGTGCGAAGGCACGGCGCGCGAGAGCGCGTTGAAGATCGACTCGATGCGGCCGGGCTCCTTCTTCTCCCAGTCGCGCAGCATCGACGCGATCTGCTTGCGCTGCAGGTGCTCCTGCGAGCCGCACAGCTCGCAGGGAATGATCGGGAATCCCTGGAGCCGCGCGTACGCGGCGAGGTCGCGTTCGCGGACGTACGCGAGCGGACGGATGACGACGTGCTTCCCGTCGTCGGAGACGAGCTTCGGCGGCATCGTCTTGAGCTTCGCGCCGAAGAACAGGTTGAGGAAGAAGGTCGCGAGCAGATCGTCGCGGTGGTGGCCGAGCGCGATCCTGGTCGCGCCGAGTTCGCCCGCGACGCGGTAGAGCACGCCGCGGCGCAGCCGCGAGCAGAGCGAGCACATCGTCCCGCCCTCGGGGATCACGCGCTTGACGACGCTGTAGGTGTCCTGCTCGACGATGCGGAACGGGATGCCGCGCGATTCCAGGTAGCGCGGCAGCACGTCGGCGGGGAAGCCAGGCTGCTTCTGGTCGAGGTTCACCGCGACGACCTCGAAGCGCACCGGCGCGCGGTGCTTGAGCATCCACAGCACGTCGAGGAGCCCGTGGCTGTCCTTGCCGCCGGACAGGCAGACCATCACGCGATCGCCGTCCTCGATCATCGCGTAGTCGGCGATCGCCTCGCCGGCCAGGCGGCACAGCCGCTTGCGCAGCTTGTTCGCCTCGAATGCGGCGCGGCGGCCGTCGCGCGCAGCGGACGCCGGCACGTCGGTTCGCGCGCCGTCAGCGGGAGACAGGGTGTCCACGGTGCGCGATTCTACCGTGCAGGCTCGCGGCTCGACGTGGCGCACGGCGGCGCGATTCCGGTCCCGCGCGCGGAAGCCTCGCGCCCGACCGGACCGGCGTGGCGTCAGTCGCGATGGAACGCGACTTCGACGACCGTGGTGCGCGTGGAGTCTCCCGACGGATAGACCCATCGCGCGAGCGCGCGGCGCACGGCGCGATCGAACACGCGCCGCGGCTCGGCGTCGAGGATTTCGACGTCGGTCACCTTGCCGGACGCATCGATCGAGAGCCGCGCCCGCACCGTGCCCCGTTCGATGCCCTGCGCGAGCGCGGCGCGAGGAAACTCCGGCGCCTCGCGCGAGATCGGCTCGAGCCGCGCGGCCACGGTCCGCGCGGGCAGGGTCGACGGCGCGGCGGCAGCCACGAGGACCGGCGAAGGCGGCGGATGTGTCGCGGCGGCAGGCGCAGGGGCCGGCGGCGCGGACGGAGCGGGTCG
>DAOMBL010000184.1:5779-6886 GCA_035427325.1 Casimicrobiaceae bacterium | reverse complement strand
TGATGCGAGACACCGCGTCGGCCTGAAGGCCGACCCACAATCCTTGCTCCGTGGGTCGGGCTTCAGCCCGACGGGGTTCGTGCCGATGCGAGGGAGATGCGGCTCTGCGATGATGCGAGACACCGCGTCGGCCTGAAGGCCGACCCACAATCCTTGCTCCGTGGGCCGGGCTTCAGCATCCGTGGGTCGGGCTTCAGCCCGACGGGGTGCGGCAACTCCGCTGTGGGTCGGGCTTCAGCCCGACGGGGTTCGAGTCGGCACACCGCGAACCCGAGGTCAGCGCGGCGCCGCCTGCGTGGCGCCCGCGACGCGCACCTCGTCGCATCCGCTGCCGCCGTCGACGCGGGGCCGCCACCAGAGAACTCCGAGTCGCGCGACCACCAGCGCGAACGCGACGACCCAGCACGCGCCGCTCGCCATGAGCAGCGCCTGCGCGGCATCGCCTGCGAGCGGCGAGGCGGCGCGCGCGATCGCCGCGGCGACGAT
Organism: Casimicrobiaceae bacterium; assembly: GCA_035427325.1. Taxonomy (GTDB): domain Bacteria; phylum Pseudomonadota; class Gammaproteobacteria; order Burkholderiales; family Casimicrobiaceae; genus VBCG01. Next base: position 6,400 of record DAOMBL010000184.1, on the reverse strand, counting down.
CAGGACCGCCGCGCCGACGACCCATCGACCGGGATCGAGCGCATATCCCGCGTGGATGCGCCCGGCGATGTTCATGACCGCGAAGATCGACAGGCCCATCGCGCCCGCGGTCAGCAGGTGACGCCCGGAGGTCACGGGCAGGCCCGCGCCCAGCGCGGAGGCCCCCAGCGCCGCGTATCCCAGCGCCATCAGCCAGGCAACGAGATAGAGCAGGAATGCCCAGCGGGTGAAGAGCGCGCGCCCGACGTGCCAATCGTTGAGGACGTTGAGTACGGCGGCGGCGGCCGCGAGGTCGAGCCATCCTCCGGCCGGGGTTCCCGGCGCGACGAGTTCAACCACGGTGGCCGCGGCGATGATGGCCAGCATGGCGCGCTGCGGCCAGATGCGCTCCTGGATGATCAACGCCAGCAGCCAGTAGAAGGCCACGAAGGCCGGCGCCATCAGCCGTTCGTTGGCCGAGCCCAGCAGGCTGCTGAGAAAGGTCAGCAGGATCAGCGCCACCATGAACAGATTGCCGCGTGCCCAGCGCAGGGTGGTGCCCAGAAAGATCAGCGGCAGGAAGCTCAGCGGCTTGAGCGAGTTGGCAAACTGGCGCGCCCAGAACTCCGGATCGACGATCTT
>DAOMBL010000184.1:0-5769 GCA_035427325.1 Casimicrobiaceae bacterium | reverse complement strand
CGGCGCGGGCGGCGCGCGAGGTACTCGGGCACCTCCGCGTCGTCGCGATGCATGGCGTCGATCGCGTCGTTGACGATCCGCATCGACACGCGGCCGAGCGCGACCAGGATGAGCGCCATCGTCGCGCCGACCGCGGCGTCGATGAAGCGCATCGGGTACGCGCCGCGCAGCACGTCGACGTGAAAGCCCGCGGCGGCCGCCGCGAACGCGAGAATGGCCCACAGGAACCCGGTGTGACGACGGTCCGGGTCGCGGACGAGCCGCGGGCCGACGGTCGCGGCGAGCGCCAGCGGCAGCGCGAGGTCGGCCACGGCGACGGGCCACGGTCCGAGCACGCCCGAGAGCCAGTACAGGAGTCGGCCCGCGAGCCACAGGGCAGCGAAACGCAGGCCCACGACGGACGAGAACGGTGCGGTCGAGGTGAACTCCGGAACCGCGGTGAGCGTGAAGCCGGTCACCGCGGCCAGCACGAAGCCGAACATCATCTCGTGCGCGTGCCATACGACGGGTCCGCCCGCGACGTCCGGGAGCGGCAAGCCGAACGCGAGGAAGGCGAGCCACAGCACGAGCGCGACGAGCGCGTACGCCGCGGACGCGAGGAACATCGGCCTGAACGCGCAGGCGAAGAGCGGGTGCGACGCAATTGTCCCGCTCGCCGGAACTTCGATCGCGCCGCGCTGGCGACGGCGGCCGGCCACCCTGCCCCGGCGACGCCATGCGCCCGGAAGCGGCGCTTCGTGGTGGCGGCCAGCGTCGATCACGCGCCGCATCGGGCGCGCGCGACCGGCATCCCCGCCTCGATGGTTCCGACGTCGCGCGCCACGATTTCCGTCGCCGCGGACTCGTTCGTAGAATCGTCGCAGCCAGCCCGCGCCGGGCTGGGCGGCAGGTCGAAGCACTCGCGCACGATGCGCGATTGCAGGATCTCGGCCGTGTGCCGGTACACCCATCCGTCGTCGCGCTCTCCGGCCGGCAGCGTCAGGTCGAACCGGACGGCGATGCGGCCGGGCGACGCGGCCATCACGAGGATCCGGTCGCAAAGACGCACGGCTTCGGTGAGGTCGTGCGTGATCATCAGCACGCCCGCGCCTCGCCCGGCGCGCCAGGCGAGCAACTGCCCGTAGAGTTCCTCCTTCAAGCCCACGTCGAGCGCCGAGAACGGTTCGTCGAGCAGCAGGAGGTCCGGCTCGATGACGAGCGCCCGGGCGAGCGCGACACGGCTCTGCATGCCGCCTGAGAGCTGGTGGGGGAACTTGTCCAGATCTTCCGCGGACAACCCCATCCGCCGCGCGATCCCGCGGGCGCGCGCGCTTCGCTCGCTTCGCACGATGCCCCTCGCCTTGAGGCCGAGCGCGATGTTGTCGAGCGCGCTCTTCCAGGGAAGCAGGCGCGGCTCCTGGAACATGCACGCGGGCGTCTCGAAGCCGTTCTCGACCGTGCCCTCGCGCACGTGCAGCAGTCCGGCGCACAGGTTCATCACCGTGGACTTGCCGCAGCCCGAGGGCCCGACGAGCGCCACCGAGCGGCCGGCCTCGACCTCGAAGTCGACGCCGGCGAGCACCTCGCGCCGCGCGAACGCGTGGCCCAGGGCGCGCACGACGAGCCTCGCGGCAGCGCTCATGTCGTCGCGTCGCGCCAACGCTCGACCTCGCGCTTCAGCGGCTCGAGCACGAGGTACTCGGCGGCCAGCAGCACGGCGAGCAGCGCGACGATCCAGGCGAGCGTGGCGGCGGTGTCGAGGTGCGAGCGCGTCACCGCGAGCGCAGCGCCGACGCCGTCCTGCGTGGCCAGGAGTTCGGCCATCACGACGACCTTCCACGACGTGCCGAGCGCGGTGATCCAGGCCGGGAACAGGTAGGAAGCGACGTGCGGCAGGGTGACGTCGACGAGCCGCATGCGCAACGGAAGCCGGAACGCCTCGGCCATCGCGCGGAGCTGGTTGTCGAGCGTGCGCGCACCCTGCAGCGCGCCGATGAAGATGATCGGGAAGCTCGCGATGAACACCGTGAACACCGGCGTGCCGTCGCCCGCGCCGAACCACAGCAGCGCGAGCACAAGCCAGGCGATCGGCGGGGTTCCCATCAGCACGGTGACGATCGGACGCGCCATCGTCGACGCCGTCGCCGAGATGCCCGCGACGAACCCCAGCAGGCTGCCGGCCGCGAGCGAGAGCGCGTAGCCGGCGAGCGCGCGCCTCGTGGTGATCGCGAGTTCCTGCCAGGCGGCACCGCGTTCCACGAGGTCCGCGAGCGCGGCGAACGCCGCGCGCGGATCGGGAAGCACGAGCGGGCCCGTGGCCGCGCTGATCGCTTCCCACGCCGCGAGCAGGATCAGGAGGCTGGCGACCGCGCCCCAGCCGCTCCAGGCGTAGGCCGGGAGCCCGCGCAGGACGGAGCGCAGCAGGGTCATTTCGGTGGCGGTCCGCCGCCGTAGAAATCGTCCGGAGGCATCTTCCCGCCGATGAGCGCGGGGTTCTTCGCGAGCAGGCGTTCGAACAGGAACTCGACCTCGCCGCGCGCCGTCGCGGCGGGGACGGCCGACATCGTCCCGGTGGCCACGCTGTCCGCCACGGCTTCCGCCGACAGTGCTTCGAACCGGCCTGCGACCATCCGCCCGCACTCGGCCGCATGCGCGTTGCACCACGCGAGCGACTGCGCATAGGCCTGCTGGAGTCGTGCGGCGAGTTTCGCGTTGTCCTTCACGCTGCCCATGAGCGCAATCCCCGCCTGCGGGATGCGCGGCGCGCGGGCGAACGCGCGGCCCCACTCCTTCTGCAGGTCGACGCTGCGGTGGAGTTCCGGCGCGAGCGGCATCGATCGGGTCTTGCGCAGCACCATCGACACCGCCGGCTCCGCGAGCAAGGCGTGATCGACTTGTCGAGTCACGAGGAGTTGCACGGCGTCGACCGGGGTGGCGACGTAGCGGATGCGCAGGTCCTTGCGCGGATCGAGTCCCTCGGCCTCGGCGACGAGGCCGAAGACGATGTCCGGCATGTCGCCGCGGAACGGCATCGCGATCTCCTTGCCGCGGAAGTCCGCGAGCGTGGCGAGTCCCGGATCGCGCGACACCATCCACAGGATGCCCCAGACGGACACGTTCATCAGCCGCAGGCGCGCGCCGCGGTTGTAGAGGTTCGCGGCCACGTTGACCGGCATCGCGAGCACGTCGGCCTTGCCGTCGAGCGCCATCACGCGCAACTGGTCGGGATCGCGCCAGGGCACGAATTCGACCCGCTCGGCGAGGTCGGCGAGCGCACCGGACTCGACCATGTGGATCAGCGGGTTCGACACCGAGGCCATCGGACCGGCCAGCACCAGCCGCGGGAGCTTCTGCGCGTGCGCGGTGCCGACGAGTGCCGCGAGCACGACGACCGCGGCGCACAGCGCGGCCGCGATCGGCCCGCGCGGTGAACGGTTGGCCCAGGCGCTCACGTCAGAACCTCGCGTAGAGACCGAGCGCCGCGCCACGTCCGGGCGCCTGGATCTCCTGGCCGGAGACGCCTTCGGTCAGGTGCTCATGGTAGCCCTTGTCGAGCAGGTTGGTGAGCCGGAGGTCGACCCGCGTGTCGGAGAGGAAGCCGACCTTCCCGAAGCGCCAGCCGATCACGGCGTCGACCGTGGCGAAGCCGGGCGTCGGATTCTCGGTGCCGGCTGAGAATCGCTCCGAGACCCGATCCTGCTTCGCCACCGCGCGCACCTGGGCGCGCCAGTGGAACCCCTGTTCCGGGGACTGCCCGACGCCGACGCGCATCTCCGGCGGCGGCATCTGCGACAGCGGTTCGTCGTCCTCCTTGTTGTCGCCGCGCAGCCACGTGAACGCGGCGTCGACGACGACCGGGCCGACAGGCATGCTCGCAGCACCCTCGAACCCCCAGATCACCGCCTGGTCGAGGTTCTCGGTCTGCTTGATCGGCAGGCCGGTGCCCGGCTGCGTGGCGCCCGTGATGCGCCCCGCGATCATGTCGTCGATGGTCGTGTAGAACGCGGCGAGCGCGAACTCGACCGTGCGGGCGAGGCCCTTCACGCCCACCTCGAAGCTCGTCGAGTGCTCGGGTTCGAGCTGCGGGTTGCCGACGTGGTAGTAGCCGTCGCCGCGCGCCGAGTCCTCGAACCGCTCGCGCATGTCGGCCGCGCGGTAGGCCTGTCCGACGTTCGCGTAGAGCCCGAGCGTCGCGGACAGCGGATGGATCGCACCGATCGACCACGACGGGTTGCGGTCGGTGTGCTCGAGGCCGGTCGTGATCGCCGCCGGCCCGGCTCCCTTCTGCGCGGCATCGCCCTCCACACGGTCGAAGCGCAGGCCCGCCACGATGCGCGTGCGTGCGATCTCGAACTCGTCCTGGACGAAGATGCCGGCGGACTCGATGCGCCCGTCCGAGAACGGGTCGTTGCGCATGTTGTTGTCGAACGTCGGCGGATTGTTGTTGATGTAGCGCTCGGGGTCGGCTTCCATGCGCCACAGGTCGGCGCCGACCGTCAGCACGTGCCCGCCGATCGGTATCACGTAGCTCGCGCGTCCGCCGTCCGTCGAGAACGTCACGTCGGTGCTCACGTAGTCGCGCTGCAACGTCGACGACCACGCGCGGATCTGGCGGTAGACGTCCTGCCGGTACGCGCTGACGGAGAGCTTGCCCGCACCGATGTCCGCGTCGAGGCCGCCCTCGTAGAGTTCGCGCTTCTGCTCGGGCGAGTGGAGCGTCACGGTCCCGAGCGGCGGCGGAATGCCCGCGCCGCCGGGCTGCCCACCGGTGCGCGCGGAACCCGGATACCAGACGTCGTGGTCCCGGTGCTGCTGCAGATTGACCCGCACGCTCACGCGATCGGTGATGCCGTAGCGGTACTTGACGAGCATCGAGTCGGTGCGGAATCCGGTGTTCGCGACGCGCCCGTCCGGGGCATCGTAGTCCTCGACGTCGTTCGCCGCCGCGCCCAGGACGAGCGCATTTCGCTCGTTCGACGCGGTGACGACCGCCGCGCCCGCGAACCCTCGATCGACACTGCTGGCGGTGGCCCCCACCCGGCCGTGGAAGGAGGCTTCCTTCGTGAACGTCGGATCGGGGGTCAGCATGTTGACGACGCCGCCCATCGCCCCGGTGCCGTAGAGCACCGAGGTCGGTCCCTTCACGACTTCCATGCGGTCGAGGAGGCCCATGTTCAGGAACGACGCGATCGCGCCGGCCGGCTGCGCGGAGTTCAGCCGGACGCCGTCGACCAGGATGACGACGCTCTCCTTCCGAAGGCCGCGCAGCACCGGGTTCTGGCCCCACGCGCCGTCGCTGAACACGGCGAGCCCCGGTTCGCCGCGAAAGAGCGTGCCGGGGGTCTGCGTCCCCGTTCCCTCGGGTGGCGTCAGGACGCTCACCGCCTGCGGCGTGTCCTGCGCTTCGCCGGGATACCCCTTGGCGGTCACCACGACCTCCTTCAGGGCCACCGGCTCATCGGCGGCGACGAGCGGATCGGTGGAAAGAGCCACAATCGCGGCGGCGAGGACGACGAGGGGACGGAGGTTGCGATTCATGGGTCGAGCCAAGGGCGGGAACGGATCCTCGCGATATTAATCGCACTGAGAATGATTCGCGATTAATCTACATCAAGTCGACGACGTACCGCAGCACTCTGCACCCTGGACTCCCGCAGGGGCACGGGTGCGCGGCCACGTGCCGGCATCGACCGGGTCGGCACGGCGGCATGGGTGTCGGGCTTCAGCCCGACGGCGTGCGGCAACTCCGCTGTGGGTCGGGCTTCAGCCCGACAGGGTGCGGCAACTCCG
>DAOMBL010000183.1:0-6897 GCA_035427325.1 Casimicrobiaceae bacterium | reverse complement strand
TCCTCTGACTTCTGTCCTCTGTCTCCTGGTGTCGGCCTGAAGGCCGACCCACAACTCTCCTCTGTGGGTCGGGCTTCAGCCCGACGGGGTCCGTGGCGATGCGATGAAGTGCGTCGGCCTGAAGGCCGACCCACATGAGACGCTTCCCGGCGCTCGATGCGCCGCCCCGGGAATCGCCGGCGCGACTGTCCTCTGACTTCTGTCCTCTGTCTCCTGGTGTCGGCCTGAAGGCCGACCCACGAGGAGGCCGACCCACTGGGGGGCGGCTAGCGCTTCGCGGCCGGAAGCGCGGCGAAGCCCCGCACCTCGACCCGCGCTTCCACGCCCGAGGTCCTGCCCGCAGCGTCGACGAACTCGAAAGCGAGCACAACGCTCTCCCCCGGGACGATCGGCCGCGCGACATCGACGAGGCGCAGCACGGAACCCTTGAGCGCGAACCGCGTCTCGCCGGCGGGCAGCGCGAGCGTGTCGACGACGCGAGGCACGCTCGCGGCGTCGCGCGGATCGTGCAGGACGAGGTCGACGCGGCGTGCGGCGCTCGTGCGCACGGCGACGAGCGTCACCGGTGCGTCGGTCCGCAGGTCGGCGTAGGCATCCGCGCTCTTCGCGCCCGATGGCGCCGGCCGCATCCACGCGTTGGCCACGGCCGGCTCGGCGCGCGCGACTTCCGCCGCGAAGGTGATCGCGCAGGCGAGCGCCAGCGCGAATGCGCGGATCACTTCGCGGCGCGCAGCAGCCGGATCAGGCTCGAGGTGTCCCAGCGGCCGCCTCCGCGCTGCTGCACCTGGCCGTAATACTGGTCGACGAGCGCAGTCACCGGCAGCGTGGCGCCGTTCTTGCGCGCTTCGTCGAGGCAAATGCCCAGGTCCTTGCGCATCCAGTCGACCGCGAAACCGAAGTCGAAACGGTCCGCGACCATCGTCTTGCCGCGATTGTCCATCTGCCAGGACTGCGCCGCGCCCTTGCCGATCACGTCGAGCACGCGCTCCGCGTCGAGCCCGGCGCGCATCGCGAAGTCGACGCCCTCCGACAGGCCCTGCACCAGTCCCGCGATGCAGATCTGGTTGACCATCTTGGTGAGCTGCCCGGCGCCCGGCGGCCCCATCAGCGTCACGGCGCGCCCGTAGAGCGTGAGCACGCCCTCCGCGCGCGCGAAGGTCTCGGCGTCGCCGCCGACCATGATCGTCAGCTTGCCGTTCTGCGCGCCGGCCTGACCGCCGGAAACCGGGGCGTCGAGGAATCCCACCCCCTTCGCCGCCGCCGCCGCATGCACCTCGCGCGCGACGCCCGCCGACGCGGTCGTGTGGTCGACGAGGATCGCGCCGCGCGACATGCCGGCGAGGGCGCCGTCGGTGCCCGTCGCGACCGCGCGCACGTCGTCGTCGTTGCCGACGCACATCATCACGAGGTCGGCGCCGCGCGCGGCTTCGGCAGGGGTGCGCGCGACGCGTCCCGGGTATTCGCCGCGCCACGCGTCCGCTTTCGCGGACGTGCGATTGTAGACGGCGACCTCATGCCCGGCGCGGGCGAGGTGCCCGGCCATCGGATAGCCCATCACGCCGAGTCCGAGGAACGCGAGCTTCTTCGCGGGTTGGTGTGTCATCGGAGCCTTTGCCATGCGAACAGGTTGTACGGTTCAGGGGTGCGGTCCGGTCGCGCGCTGCGGCGCATCGTGCCCACCGCCGGCACGGTAGCGCCACTTGAGGACCAGGATGACCAGCGCGAGCGCGAGCGTCACGACGTTCGCGACGATGATCGGGACCGCGCCGAGGTGCAGGCCGTAGGCGAGCCACAGCGCGACGCCCAGCGCGAAGGTGCCGAACGTCCACCACGAGAGATCGTCCGCATGGCGCACCTTCATGATGCGCACGATCTGCGGCACGAACGCGATCGTCGTCAGCGTTCCGGCGGCGAGTCCCAGGGTGTCGGTCGGCGCGGGCGTCATCGGTCGGGTTCCTCGCGGGCGAGAGCCGCGCGGGCCGCGCCCGCGGCTTCGCGGACGCGCCGGGGCGCGGTGCCGCCCGGGTGGTCGCGGCTCGCGACCGAGCCCTCGAGCGTCAGCACGTGGTAGACGTCGGCGCCCACGAGCGGCGAGAAGCGCGCCAGGTCGGCGAGCGGGAGCTGGGCGAGATCCACGCCGCGCACTTCCGCCTCGCGCACCGCGCGGGACACGACCTCGTGCGCGTCGCGGAACGGCAGTCCCTTGCGCACGAGGTAGTCGGCGAGGTCGGTCGCCGTCGCGTAGCCCTCGCGCGCGGCTTCGCGCATCCGCTCGGGCACCGGCGCGAGGCCGTGGGCGACCAGGTCCGCCATGATCTCCAGGCAGTCGGCGAGCGTGTCGACGGTGTCGAACAGCGGCTCCTTGTCCTCCTGGTTGTCCTTGTTGTAGGCGAGCGGCTGCGCCTTCATCAGCGTGACCAGCGCCACGAGGTGGCCGACGACGCGGCCGGCCTTGCCGCGCACGAGTTCGGGCACGTCCGGATTCTTCTTCTGCGGCATGATCGAGCTGCCGGTGCAGTAGCGATCCGCGAGCGCGACGAAGCCGTAGCGCGGCGACGACCAGAGCACGAGTTCCTCGGAGAAGCGCGACAGGTGCACCATGACGAGGGAGGCGAACGCCGCGAACTCGATCGCGAAATCGCGATCGGACACCGCGTCGAGCGAGTTCGCGCACGGCGCCTCGAAGCCCAGGTCACGGGCGACCCGGGCCCGGTCGATCGGGTAGCTCGTGCCGGCGAGCGCCGCGCTGCCGAGCGGCATGCGGTTCACGCGGGCGCGGCACCCGGCGAGCCGCTCGCTGTCGCGGGCGAACATCGCCTCGTAGGCGAGCAGGTGGTGTCCGAAAGTCACCGGTTGCGCGACCTGCAGGTGCGTGAACCCCGGCATGATCGTGTCGGCGTGACGTTCCGCGAGGTCGACGAGGGCCCGGCGCAGCGCGCGCAGCCTCGACGCCATCAGGTCGATCTCGCGGCGCAGCCACAACCGAAGGTCGGTCGCGACCTGGTCGTTCCGCGACCGTCCCGTGTGCAGGCGCTTGCCCGCGTCGCCGACGAGCGCGGTGAGGCGCTTCTCGATGTTGAGGTGGACGTCCTCGTCGTCGATCGACCAGGCGAAGCGGCCGGCGCGGATGTCCGCGCGGATCTCGGCCATCCCGCGCTCGATCGCGGCGAGGTCCTCGCGCGAGATGACGCCGTTGCCCGCCAGCATCCGGGCGTGGGCGATCGAGCCGTCGATGTCGGCCTCGGCCAGGCGCCGGTCGAACCCGACGGAGGCCTGGAAGCGCGCCACGCGCTCGGAGACCGGCTCGCTGAAGCGACCCGACCAGGTTCCGCCGGGCGCCGCCGGATGCTCGGATTCCGGCGCCGGCGGAGCGGGCGGGCGGGGATCGGGATCGGTCATCGCGGTCGGTGAGGACGTTCGCTTGCGCGCCCGGCGATGCCTGCCGACAATCGCGGACCCGACGACGGGTTCCGCCGCGACCGGACCCGCATGGGTGACGGGGCACGTGGCGGGCACGATGATTGCATGCTGCCACGCAGATGGCATCGATTATAAGACATAGCTCGATGGACCGGGCTCCGGCACTGCCGGATTTCCGCAATCTCGGGACGATCCTGAGGATCCTGCTCGCCGTGAACGGCGCGGCCGCGATCGTCGCGCTCGCGCAGTCGTCGACGCCCGACGCGTTCATCGAGGCCTGGGTGGCGATGACCGGCTTCATCGAGCCGCACCTGATCCTCGAACTCGCGGTCCTGTACGCGCTCGCGCCCTGGCTCCAGCGGCAGCCGGGCCGCGTCGGGGTCGCCGTCGTGTTCGCGGTGACGGTCGCCTGCGGACTCGCCGTGCACTTCGCCCTGCGGCGGTGGCTGCCCGGCCTGCAGGACACGCTGCTGCGCCACCTGCTGCTCGCGCTCGCGGCCACCGCGGTCCTGATCGGCTACTTCCGCCTGCGCGCGCGCGCCCTCTCCCCGGCGATCACCGAGGCGCGTCTGCAGGCGCTGCAGGCGCGCATCCGGCCGCACTTCCTGTTCAACAGCATCAACGGCGTGATGTCGCTCGTGCGCAGCGACCCGCAGCGCGCGGAGGCGGCGCTGCACGACCTGGCGGACCTGTTCCGCGTCCTGATGCGCGACAACCGCGAACTCGCGCCGCTCGAGGACGAGGTCGAACTCTCGCGCCAGTACCTGGAGCTCGAGAAGCTCCGGCTGGGCGAGCGTCTCGTCGTCGACTGGAACGTGAAGAGCATGCCCGCGGACGCGCTCGTGCCCCCGCTCGTGCTGCAGCCGCTGCTCGAGAACGCCGTCTACCACGGGATCGAGCCGTCGAGCGCGCCGGGGACGATCTCGGTCAACATCTTCCTGTCGAAGGGCGAAGTGCACGTGGTGCTCCGCAATCCCTATCGCGCGGCGGGCGGCCGCCACCACTCGGGCAACAAGATGGCGCTCGCGAACGTGCGCGAACGCCTGGCGCTGCACTTCGACGCGGAGGCCTCGCTCGAATCGAAGGTGCTCGAGCACGCCTACGAGGTCCACATACGCATGCCCTATCGCACCGAACGGCCCGGCGACACGGCGGGCGGCGCGGCGCACGCGGCGCCCGAACGCCGCGAGCCGCGCCTTCGCCCGCCGCCGCGGAACCTGCGCACCGGAGTCGCCCATGCCTGACGCCCCCCTGCGCGTGATGGTGGTCGACGACGAGACGCCGGCGCGTCGCCGGCTGCGCGAACTGCTCGACGACTGCGCGTCGTCGCTCCCGATCGCGGTGGTCGGCGAGGCCGCGAACGGGCGCGAGGCGCTGGACCTCATGCAGTCCGCGCCGCCGGACCTGGTGCTGACCGACATCCACATGCCGGACATGGATGGCATCGAACTCGCGCGCCACCTTCTCAAGCTGCCGCGGCCGCCGGTGGTCATGTTCACGACGGCGTACCAGGAGCACGCGCTCGAGGCCTTCGACGTCCACGCCGTCGACTACCTGGTGAAGCCGGTGCGGGTGCAGCGCCTGCTCTCCGCGCTGCAGAAGGTGCCGAAGCTCCGGCCGCAGAACGCCGAGCGCATCGCGCAGCTCCCGGTCAACGCGCGGCGCTTCCTGTCGGTCACCGAACGCTCGCGCGTCGTGCTCGTGCCGGTCGACGACGTCGTCTACCTCAAGGCCGAGCTCAAGTACATCACCATCCGCACGCACGACCGCGAGTTCCTGCTCGAGGAATCGCTGACCCGGCTCGAGGCCGAGTTCGCCCACCGCTTCGTGCGGGTGCACCGCAACTGCCTCGTGGCGCGCGACGCGATCAGGGGCTTCGAGCGACGCGTCAACGACGACGGCGACGCGCACTGGGAGGTGGTGCTGAACGGCCTCTCGGAGACGATCCCCGTGTCGCGGCGCCAGCAGGGCATCGTCCGCGAACTCGCGCGCGACGACGCCGCTTAGGCGAGCGGACGCGGACCCGGGGGGACGTTGCGCCCCGAGGGGCCGCAACTCCGGCCCGTGAGGCGCGCCGCATCCCGGACGCGGCGCAGGGTCGCGTCCGCGCAGGCCGCGTCGTGTTGCTAGACTCGCGTCCTCGCCATGGCCCCGCCGGGACGCCCCGTCCATGAAGACGCTGATCTGCGGTTCGCTCGCCTACGACACCATCATGGTGTTCCCCGACCGGTTCAGCCGGCACATCCTCGCCGAACAGGCGCACATGCTGTCGGTGTCGTTCACGGTGGGCGAGATGCGCCGTGAATGGGGGGGGTGCGCCGGCAACATCGCCTACAACCTGCAGGCGATCGGCGGTGCGCCGGTGGTGATGGCGACGCTCGGCGACGATGGACGGGACTACCGCCAGCGCCTGGCGTCGCTCGGCATCGGCACCGAGGGCGTGCGCGACGTGCCGGGCACGTTCACGGCGCAGGCGTTCATCATCACCGACCTCGACGACAACCAGATCACCGCGTTCCACCCGGGCGCGATGACCCGCTCGCACGACAACCACGTCGCCGACGTCCCCGGCGTCGGCTGGGGGATCATCGCGCCGGACGGCCGCGACGGCATGCTGCAGCACGCGGCGGAGTTCCGCGACGCGGGCATTCCCTACCTGTTCGATCCGGGGCAGGGCATCACGCTCTTCGACGGCGACGAACTCCTGTCGATGGTCGAGGGGGCGGCGGCGGTCGCCTGCAACGACTACGAGGCGCGGCTCATGTGCGAACGCACCGGGCTGTCGATCGCGGACATCGCGGCCCGCACCGGGGCGCTGGCGATCACGATGGGCGGCGAGGGTTCGGTGATCCACGCGGACGGCGCGACGGTGGCGATTCCGGCGGCGAAGCCGGAGGCGCTCGTCGACCCGACCGGCTGCGGCGACGCGTACCGCGCGGGATTGCTCTACGGTCTCGCGCGAGACTGGGACTGGGAGCGCACCGGCTGTCTCGCGTCGACGCTCGGCGCGCTCAAGATCGGCTCGCGCGGCGGGCAGAACCACACGGTCAACCGGGAACGCGTGGCCGCGTTGTATGCTCGTTCATTCGGCCAGCCGCCCTGGTGACAGCATGTCCCGCCCGCTCGCCCTCGCCGCGGCCGCGCTCGCGTTCGTCGCGGCGGGATGCGCCCCGCTGCCCACGGCCGAGACGACCTGGGCGCCGGCGCAGGCCGGGCGGACCCAGATGGTCGAGTTCGGCGTCGTCGAGGACCTGCGCGAGGTCCGCATCGGCGGCGTGCGAACCGGCGCCGGCGGCGCGACCGGCGCGATCGTCGGGTCGGTCGCCGGGAGCTTCGTCGGAGGGAGCTGGGAGGCGAACGTCGTCGGCTCGATCGTCGGCGCGATCCTCGGGGGACTCGTCGGCGGTGCGATGGAGGAGAGCGCGACCGCCCGACCCGGCGTCGAAGTGTCGGTGCGCCTCGACGACGGCGGCCTGG
>DAOMBL010000182.1:0-6898 GCA_035427325.1 Casimicrobiaceae bacterium | reverse complement strand
TCAGCCCGACGGGATGCAGCAACACGCCTGTGGGTCGGGCTTCAGCCCGACGGGGTCTGTGCCGATGCGATGGAAAGGCGTCGGCCTGAAGGCCGACCCGCAATCCCTCCGGCCCGCCGCCTCGCGCTAGAGAATCTCCGCGGCGCGATCGGCGAGTCGAGAGCGTTCGCCGCGCGTGAGCGTCACGTGGCCCGAATGCGACCAGCCCTTGAAGCGGTCGACGACGTAGGTGAGGCCGGAACTCCCTTCGGTGAGGTAGGGCGTGTCGATCTGCGCGATGTTGCCGAGGCACACGACCTTCGTGCCCGGGCCGGCGCGCGTGATCAGCGTCTTCATCTGCTTCGGCGTGAGGTTCTGGGCCTCGTCGATGATCAGGAACTTGTTGATGAACGTGCGGCCGCGCATGAAGTTCAGGCTCTTGACCTTGATGCGCGAGCGTATGAGGTCGCGCGTGGCGGCGCGGCCCCATTCGCCGGCCTCGTCGTCGGTCTTGTTGAGCACGTCGAGGTTGTCCTCGAGCGCGCCCATCCACGGGTTCATCTTCTCCTCCTCGGTCCCCGGCAGGAAGCCGATGTCCTCGCCGACCGGCACCGTGACGCGCGTCATGATGATCTCGGTGTAGACCTTGAACTCGAGCGTGAGCATCAGCCCCGCCGCGAGCGTGAGCAGCGTCTTGCCGGTGCCCGCCTGCCCGACGAGCGTCACGAAGTCGATGTCCGGATTCATGAGCAGGTTCAGCGCGTAGTTCTGCTCGCGGTTGCGCGCCGTGATGCCCCAGACGTTGTTCTTCTGGTGCGTGTAGTCCTTGAGCGTCGACAGCAGCGCCGTCTTGCCGCTGACTTCCTTGACGATCGCGTGGAACGGGGTCTCGCCCGGCGGCTCGAGCCACACGAACTCGTTGGCGAGGAGCGAGGGCACGAGCGGACCGGCGACGCGGTAGAGCGTGTGGCCGCCCTGCTGCCAGCTCTCCATCCCCTTGCCGTGGCGGTCCCAGAAGTCCGCGGGCAGCTCCTCCATGCCGGAGTAGAGGAGTTCGCTGTCCTCCAGGACCTTGTCGTTGAAGTAGTCCTCGGCCGCGAGCCCGAGCGCGCGCGCCTTGATGCGCATGTTGATGTCCTTCGACACCAGCACGACGTCGCGCCGGGCGTGGGCGTGCGCGAGGTGCATCACGACCGCGAGGATCTGGTTGTCCGCCTTGCCGTTCGCGAGCGAGGGCGGCAGCGTCGTCGTGATGGTCTCGGTCTGCAGGTAGAGCCGGCCGGTCGCCGCGCCGTTGCTCTTCTGCTCGAGCGGAATGCCGCCGGAGATGCCGTCGGCGCCCGCTCCGGTGTGCGTCGTCACCAGTTCGTCGAGGAAGCGCGACGCCTGCCGGGCGTTCCGCGCGACCTCGGTGACGCCCTTCTTGTGGTTGTCGAGTTCCTCGAGCGTGAGGATCGGCAGGTAGATGTCGTGTTCCTCGAACCGGAAGAGGCTCGTGGGATCGTGCATCAGCACGTTCGTGTCGAGCACGAACAGCCGGGTCGTCGTCGGGGACGGATGTCCGCCGGTCTTGCCGGTGCGGGCAGCCTTTCGGGAAGCGAGGGAGATGAGCTGGGAGGGGGCGGGGCGCAGCTTGCGTTCGACCATGGCTCTCCTGGGGGGCGCCCGGGGCAAAGGGCGCCACGCAAGGCCCATCCTACGCCCCGGGTCGGCGAAAACACAAGAACTTGTGTGCCCAACCCCCGGAATGTCCACCCTTTGTGCCACCGCAGCACGTGGCGGCCCGGGTGCTGACCCGACGACGGGGCTACCGGCCGGGCTTGCCGAGCGCCTCGACCGCGGCCAGGACCTCGGCGGCGTGGCCGGGAACCTTCACCCCGCGCCACTCGCGCGCGAGCTTGCCGTCCGCGCCGACGAGGAAGGTCGAGCGCTCGATGCCGCGGACCTTCTTGCCGTACATGTTCTTCATCCTGATGACATCGAACGCCTGGCAGAGTTTCTCGTCGGGATCCGAGATCAGCGGGAACGGAAAGCCCATCTTCGCGGCGAAGTTCTGGTGCGACCGGATCGAGTCGCGCGAGACGCCCGCCACCACCGCGCCGGCCTTCGCGAACTTGCCGTGCAGGTCGCGGAACTGGGCACCCTCGGTCGTGCAGCCGGGTGTGTTGTCCTTCGGGTAGAAGTACAGGACGACCGGGTGTCCCCGGTGGTCGGACAGCGTGAACGGGCCCGCGGTCGCTTCCGCGGTGAAGTCGGGTACCTTCTTGCCAAGCATCGGTGTGCTCCTTCGGTCGAAGTCGTGATCTGCGCGGAGTGCTCCGTCGTGCGTCACCGGCGCCCGGAGGACTCCTGGGCCCCCGGAGT
This sequence comes from Casimicrobiaceae bacterium, assembly GCA_035427325.1. GTDB lineage: Bacteria > Pseudomonadota > Gammaproteobacteria > Burkholderiales > Casimicrobiaceae > VBCG01. The sequence continues at coordinate 4,555 of DAOMBL010000182.1, read as the reverse complement.
CGGAGGTCCGGGCGCGGGACGGCGCTGGTCGCGCCGTCAGGCCGCGCGCGGCATCGCTTCCCCGGGAAACGGTCCCTGCTGCACGAAGAGCGTACCGCTTCTTCCCGGCACCGTCCCGATCCCGGTGCACGATCTCGGCAGCGCGAGCGGCTCCACCGTGTCGCGCAACTGACGCAGGCTCCCGAGTTGCCAGCCCTGCGCTCTCCAGCCGCCGAGCAGTTGCTCGAGCACCGGCGCGAAGCGCATGCCTTCCAGTTCCGCGTGCAGCGTGAACACGTGGCCGGAGGCGACGGGTGTCTCGGTGAGGCGGAGCAGGCGGTCCGCGACATTGGTCGCGCTCACCCCATCGAGCCCGATCAACTCGTCCAGCGTCGGCAGCGTGGTCGGGAACTGCGGGCACCGGACCGGCTCGGCGTTCCAGAACGGCAGGTGCGGGTGCGTGCCGCGCCCGTCCGAGCAGTACTCGAATCCCAGCCGCTGCGTGAGCCGCAGCGCGTGGAGGTTCATCTGCCAGCCGGCCGCGCCGTGGACGCGCGGAGCCTCGCCGAACACGTCGGCGTAGCGCTCGCACGCGCGCGTCATCTCGCGCAGCGTCCACGCGGCGTCGGCGGTTCCGACGCCGTCCTGCCAGCGGACGTGGTCGTAGCTGTGGACGCCCGTCTCGAAGCCCTCGTCGCGCGTCCTGCGCATGACCTCGCCGGCGCGCCGGCCGATGTCCGGGCCGGGCAGGAGCGTGCCGTACAGGAGCGTCTTCACGCCGTAGTGCCCGACGACGCCCGTGCGTCGAACCTTTCCGACGAAGCCCGGGCGGAACACGCGCCGGATCGCGCGGCCAGTGTGATCGGGGCCGAGGCTGAACAGGAAGGTCGCGCCCACGCCGTGCCGCCGGAAGATCTCGACCAGCCTCGGAACGCCCTCGCGCGTGCCGCGCAGCGTGTCGACGTCGACCTTCAGCGCGAGGCGCATCGCCGCGCGGCTAGTCGACCAGCGCGCGCGCGGAGGCGACCTCGCCGCGGTACGCGTCGAAGATGCGCACGAGTGAGTCGCGCATGCCGACCTTCGGTGCCCACGCGAGGTCGCGCATCGTGTTCTCGATCGCCGGCACGCGGTGCTGCACGTCCTGGTAGCCGGGGCCGTAGTAGAACTCCGATGACACGTCGAGGAGCGAGACGCGGGCCGCGCTTTCGCGGTAGTCGGGAGAGCGCATCGCGACGTCGAGCATCATCGACGCGAGTTCGCGCACCGAGCAGTCGTTGGCGGGATTGCCGATGTTGTAGATCTTCCGGCTCGCGACCCGGCCCGGGTTGTCGATGATGCGCATGAGCGCGGCGATGCCGTCGTCGACGCAGGTGAACGTGCGTCGCTGCCCGCCGCCGTCGACGAGCCGGATCGGCTCGCCGCGCACGATGTGCCCGAGGAACTGCGAGACGACGCGCGAACTGCCTTCCTTCGGCGTGTTGATCGAGTCCAGTCCTGCGCCGATCCAGTTGAACGGCCGGAACAGCGTGTAGTCGAGGCCCTGCTCGATGCCGTAGGCGTGGATCACGCGATCCATCAACTGCTTCGCGCACGCGTAGATCCAGCGGGGCTTGTTGATCGGGCCGAGCACGAGGTTCGAGCGTTCCGGGTCGAAGGCCGGGTCGTCGCACATGCCGTAGACCTCGGAGGTCGACGGGAACACGAGGCGCTTGCCGTAGCGCACCGCGTCCCGGACGATCGGCAGGTTCGCCTCGAAGTCGAGTTCGAACACGCGCAGCGGCTCGCGTACGTAGGATGCCGGCGTCGCGATGGCGACGAGCGGCAGCAGCACGTCGCACTTCTTGACGTGGTACTCGATCCACTCGCGGTTGATCGTGATGTCGCCCTCGAAGAAGTGGAACCGCCTCTCCGGCAGCAGGTCCGTGATCCGGTCCGACTGCATGTCCATGCCGTAGACCTCCCAGTCGGTGGACGAGAGGACGGCCTTCGAGAGGTGGTGGCCGATGAAGCCGTTGACGCCGAGGATCAGGATGCGTTTCATGGGGCGCGCGCGCGACGGGGCGGCGCCATTCTACCGGTGGGCCGTGCGTCCGACCTACTGCGTGCCCGGCCGGCCGCCCTGACGGTGACCAGCTCAGGCCCTCGCCCACCATTCGTCCGGGGCGAATCCAAGGCCCGGACCCCGCGGGAGTTCCATTTCGCCATCGACGATTTCGGGGGGAGGACCGACGTTCTCCGCGAAGTACCGCGCCGTGCCGATGCCCGCCGCCGGGATGGGCTCGCTCGTGAAGGCCGCGCAGTGCAGCGCTGCGTACAGGCCGACCGAGGTCTCGAGACTCGCGGTGACGGTGCAGTTCAGACCCGCCGACTCCGCGACGCGAACGATCTCGGCCATCCGGTCCGGACCTCCGACGCGAGGGGCCTTGAGCACGAGGGCATCGGCCGCCCCGAGCTCGATGATGCGCTCGACGTGGTAGCGCGAGCGCGCGGAATCATCGAGGGCGATCGGAACCGAGGTCTTCTGGCGGAGTTCGGCGTAGGCTGGTAGCGGCGTGCCACGCGGCAGCGGCTCTTCGCAGTAGGCGATCCCGAAGCGCGCCATCGCCTCGAGGTGCTCGGCGGCCCAGGCCGGCGACCAGCTCTCGTTCGGGTCGAGGCGGAGCCCGGCCTGTGGTGCGGCGTCGCGGATGGCGCGGACGCGCGCGAGGTCGAGCGTGCGCTCCGGCGTGCACTTCACCTTGATCGTGTCCTGGCCGCGGGCGACGGCGGCGCGCGCGCGCTCCGCACAGGTGTCCGGATCGGCGTCCCCGATCAGGTCGTTGACCGGGACACGCTTGGCAACGCCGTCCCAGCCCGCGCAGAGGGAGGCCAGCGATACTCGCCGCAGCCGGGCGCGCACGTCGAGCACGGCCGTCGCGATTCCGCACCGAAGCCTGGGGGAACATTCGCGGAGTTCGAGGTCGTCCAGGAAGGACTCCGACGCGGGATCGAGGCCGGCGACCGTCGCTCGTGCCAGGGCCACGTGAGCCGCGAGCGGCATCACGACATGCGGCGGCAGGGCGACCTCACCCCATCCGACTTCACCGCCGAACTCGGCGCGCGCGATCAACCCGTCCCGGTAGTGCTGGACGCCCTTCGACCAGCGATAGGGGACCGCGAGCCGTAGGTGATAGGGCTTGAACTCGATCGACACGATGCGGCCGACGGCGGACGTCAATTCACGATACAGCAGAGACGTTCTGGCGGGAACGCGACCGCGACCCGATCACCGACGCGATGCGCATCGAACGGCGCGCCGACGACCGCAATGGTCGGACCTTCGTCGATTGCGACGAGATAGTCGATGTGCGATCCCGCGAATGTCGACCTGACGATTGTGGCCGCGCGTTCATTGATCGCAGAGGCGGGTTTGTGCAGCAGCGAGACCGCCTCGGGCCGGATGACCAGCGCATCGACGCGCGCGGCCGGGGCCGGCGAGAGGACGCGCATTGGGCCGACATCGGTCATCAGTACGCGGTCCGGTCCGATCGTTCCCCCGGCGCGGACTTCGAACACGACGGCGCGGCCGAGGAAGCCCGAGACGAATCGAGTTCGCGGGCGCAGGTAAAGCTCCTGGGGGGATCCAATCTCCACGATCCGGCCTTCGTTCATCACGGCGACGCGGTCCGACAGCGTCATCGCCTCGTCCTGGTCGTGCGTGACGTAGATGGCCGTCATGCCAACCCGCTTCATGAGGTCGCGAAGTTCGAAACGCATCTGCTGGCGCAGCTTGGCGTCGAGATTCGAGAGCGGCTCGTCGAGAAGCAGGGCGCCTGAGCGGCGCACGATTCCGCGCGCGATCGCCACGCGCTGCTGCTGGCCGCCCGAGAGCTGCGTCGCGGACCGGTCCGCCATGGTCTCGAGCCCCGTGAGTCGCAGCGCCTCGGCTACCCGGCGCGCGCGCTCCGCGCGCGCGATGCCGGCCACCTCGAGTGGAAAGGCGACGTTTTGCTCGACCGAGAGGTGCGGCCACACGGCGTAGGACTGGAAGACCATCGACACGTCGCGACGGTGCGTGGGGACATCTACACCCCGAGTCGCGTCGAAGACGGTCGCGGAGCCGATGCGGATCGAGCCGCGGCTCGGGCGCTCGAGGCCCGCGACGCTGCGCAGCGCCGACGTCTTGCCGCATCCGCTCGGACCGAGCAGCGTGAAGAACTCGCCTTGCGAGACCTCGAGGGACACACCGGCCACGGCCGTGTGGATGGAGTCGGCGAGCGGATAGTCGACCCAGAGGTCGTCGAGTCGTATCATGGACTACGCGAAACCCCGGGTACGCCCACGACGGCCGGCGAGCTGCCAGGCGATCGTCGTGATCGTCATGATGCCGATCAGCCACGCGCCGACCGCGGCGGCCTTCGTGGGTTCGCCTCCCGACCAGTAGCTCCACAACAACACGGCGAGCATCGGATTGTCGTCGCCCTGCAGGAGGAGCGCGGTCGACAGCTCGCGCACCACATGCGCGACGACCCAGATCCAGACCGCCGCGAGGGCAGGCAGCATGAGCGGCACGACGATGCGCCTCAGGAGCATGATC
>DAOMBL010000181.1:1481-6898 GCA_035427325.1 Casimicrobiaceae bacterium | reverse complement strand
GTCGGGCTGAAGCCCAAACCGTCGGGCTGAAGCCCAAACCGTCGGGCTGAAGCCCGACCCACAGGGCCAGCGCCCGACCCACTGCGCAGGGGCTGTGGGTCGGCCTTCAGGCCGACAACAGGGGACAGGAGTCAGAAGTCAGAGGACAGTCGCGCCGGCGACTCCCGTGGCGGCGCATCGAGCGCCGGGATGCGTCTTTCGTGGGTCGGCCTTGTGGGTCGGCCTTCAGGCCGACGCTTTTCCATCGCATTGGCACGATCGATGTCGGGCTGAAGCCCGACCCACAGGCGCTGCGCTCGTCGGGCGGAAGCCCGACCCGCAGAACTCGACGCCCGACCCAGGAAAAAAACGGGCGCCCGAAGGCGCCCGTTCGATCGCTTGTCGCTGTCGGTTCGCTGCGCTTCTCTTAGAAGAAGTGCACGATGCCGGCCACGACGCCTTGCGGCTTGCCCTGCATCGACAGGCCGCCGGTGACGGCGGACTGGTTCAGCGGGTTGATGTTGAACGTGTACCGCGCGTTGTTGTCGTTGTCGACGCGGACATAACCGACGTAGGTCAGCGTGCGCTTCGACAGCGGGTAGGTGTAGCTGACGGTGTACTCGTCCGCACCCGTGTCGTTGCCCTTGACGGTACCGCCGATCTGCGTGCCGTCCGCCGCGCTGCCCTTGCCTTCTTCCGCACGCAGCCACGCCGCGTAGAGCTGGCCCGGGCCGAGGTTGAACGTGCCCGACACGCCGAAGAAGTCGCGCTTCAGGCTGCCACCCGAAGCCGCGTCGTAGTCGAGCCGCTCGTAGACGCCGCCAACGCTCGCGACGCCGAAGTTCCACTTGCCGGCGACCGAGATCGCGTCGTCCTTGAGGCCGGCGCCGCGAACGCTCTGGTTGTGCTCCCACGCGAGGCCGGCCTGCAGCGGACCGGCGTTGTAGAAGCCACCCATCGAGTACACCATCCCGTGCGTCGTGTTCTCGGACGTCGACGCCTGGATGCTGCCGGTGAAGCCGGAGAAGTTCGGCGAGTCGTAGCGGACCGAATTGCCGAGGCGCGCATCGAAGCCGCCCTGCGCCTTGCTCGACGGCGCGTTCGCCCAGAGGGCCGCCGTCGACAGGATCGACGTGGTCAGGGTCGGGACGTTGCCGAAGATCGGGTGGATGTCGTCGTACGGGGCGAGGAAGTTGCCGATCTTGACGGTACCCCAGCCGCCCTGCAGGCCGACGTAGGTGTCGCGGCCGGCCAGCGTGCCGCCGCCCGCGTCGCCGGAAATCGACGACTCGATCTGGAAGATCGCGTTCAGGCCGCCACCGAGCGACTCGGTGCCACGCACGCCGAGGCGCGACGAGTTCGAGCTCACGCGGTAGATCCAGTTCTCCTGCGACGAGCTCCCGAGCTGAACCGCTTCCAGCGTGAGGTTCAGGCGACCGTAGAGCGTAACGTTCGCGGTTTGCGCCTGCGCGGCCAGCGGGGCGGACAGCACTCCCGCGACGGCGAGGGCGACAAGCTTCTTATTCATGAAGGCTCTCCTCTATCGGAAAAAGTCGGCCGGGAAGCAAACATTTCCCGGCCATGGCAACCTTCTCAGGTCTCTCGAGAAGTTGGGTCCATTGTGCCAAACCGGGGGAATCGGAAGCAAGGAAGCGCCTCGTGCCTGTCCCGGAGGCCGGGCCCCTGTTGTGCCGAAGCAACATGGTTTCGCGTGCACGGTTGGGGCGCACATTTCGAATCGAGACGAAGGTGGTTAGATAAATATATGATATTCAACGATTATTCGATGAGCACCTGCCGAACCATGACCCTGAAGGCGACCGGCATTGCGTGCTTCCGGGCCGGTTCCGCGGCTTCGGAGGGGAAACATGGTCCGGCAGAGGCGATTTCCCGTCGCAGCGACTCGGCGCGACGCGAGGAGATCGCGTGATTGCCGCAGGGCTCGCGCTTGCGGTCTCCGCGCTGGTCGTGACGTGGCTCGCCCGCCATGCCGGCGTCGCACCGCACGATCGGCCGAACCACCGATCGCTGCACGACCGGCCGGTGCCGCGCGCAGGCGGCTGGGCGATCTTCGCCGGTTGGGCCGCTGCGTTGCCGTTCGCCGGACCGCTGCCTGGATTCCCCGATGGCGCGACGACGGTGCTCTTCCTCGCCGTGGCTGCACTCTTCGCCGTCTCGCTCGTCGATGACTATCGCGGCGTACCTGCTCCGGTCCGACTTGTCGTGCAGGTGGTTGGCGCATTGGCGCTGACCGGATCGATGGGAGCCGCCTTCGGCTGGGGCGCGGCGGGTGCGGCGGCGGCCGCGTTCGTCCTCGTCGCGGCGACGAATTTCTTCAACTTCATGGACGGGAGCGACGGCCTCGCCGGCACGATGGCGGTCACAGGATTCTCGGCCAGTGCAGCCGCTGCGGCGCTCGCCGGGGCGACATGGGCGCCCTGGTTCGCGCTCGCCTGCGCCGTGGTTCCGTTCCTCGCGCAAAACCTGCCGCCCGCGCGCCTGTTCCTCGGCGACGCCGGTTCGGCGCCGCTCGGATTCCTCGCCGGAGCCGCGGGCCTCGCCGGGGTTGCTGGCGGCGTCTGGCCGGCCTGGTTTCCGGTGCTGGTGTTCCTGCCGTTCCTCGCGGACGCCGCCGTCACGCTCGCGCGCCGCCTGTTCCGCGGCGAGCGGGTGTGGCAGCCGCACCGGACCCACTACTACCAGCGCCTGGTGCGCCTTCGCGGCGGACATCGCGGAACCCTTCGCGCCTACGGCGGCCTGATGCTCGGGTGCGCCGCGAGCGCCGTCGCCTGCGCGGCGTTCGCGCCGGCCGCGGGGTGGGCGCTCGTCGGGGTCTGGGCGGCGATCGTGGCCGCGCTCTTCGCCCACATTGATTATCATGTCGGGTTTCGCGGATGAGATTTCCTTGAACATCAACTGGCGGGCGGCCTTCGCCTTCGTCCACGACCTCTGCGCGGCGGGCATCGCATGGAGCCTGCTCTACGGGGTGCGCTTCAACTTCGACGTCCCCGACGCGCAGGTCGCGGACCTGGTGGCGTCGCTCGCGTGGATCCTGCCGCTGCAGGCGGCGATCTTCCTGGGTTTCGGCCTCTACCGGGGCCTGTGGCGCTTCGCCTCGATCGTGGACCTCCACCGCATCGTCCTGTCGGCGGGCCTGGGCGCGATCCTGATTCCGCTCGTGATCGTGATGCTCCAGCTGCAGGCCATGGTGCCGCGCAGCGTCCTCGTGCTCTACCCGCTGGTGCTGATCTTTCTCATGGCGGGCAACCGGTTCGCGTACCGGATCTGGAAGGAGCACCGGCTCTACAGCCCGCTCGCCGCCCTGGGCGAGCCGGTGCTCGTGGTCGGCGCCGGCGAGGCGGGCGCGCGGCTCACCGCCGACCTCGCCCAGAGCCGCCAGTGGCGCGTGGTGGGGTTGCTCGACGACGACCCGCGAAAGATCCACGGCCGGATCCGCAACGTGCCGGTGCTCGGGCCGATCGCCGAACTGCCGTTCTGGGCGCGCCGCTACGACGTCCGCAAGGTGATCGTCGCGCTGCCGTCCGCGCACCACGCGGTGCGCCGGCGCGCGGCCGAACTGTGCGCGCAGCACCGCCTCGAGGCGCTCACGGTGCCGTCCTACGAGGAACTCATCAACGGCAGGCAGGCGCTCACGACGATTCGCACGATCGAACTCGACGACCTGCTCGGCCGCGACCCGGTCGTTCTCGACGGCGCCGGTCTCGCCGAGTGGCTCGGCAACCGCGTCGTGATGGTGACCGGCGCCGGCGGCTCGATCGGCGCCGAGCTGTGCCGCCAGATCGCGCGGTACCGGCCGGCGCGGCTCGTGCTGTTCGACATCTCCGAGGCCGCGCTCTACGAAATCCGCACCTCGCTCTGCGACGGCTTCACGCAGCTCGTGGTGTCGAGCGTCGTCGGCGACGTGAAGCACGCGGCGCTCGTGGAAGACGTGCTCGCGCGCGAGAAGCCCGACGTGGTGTTCCATGCCGCGGCCTACAAGCACGTGCCGCTGATGGAGGAGCAGAACGCGTGGCAGGCGGTGCGCAACAACGCCTACGGGACGCACGTCCTCGCGCGCGCCGCAGTCGAAGCCGGGGTCGAGAAGTTCGTGCTCGTCTCGACCGACAAGGCCGTGAACCCGACGTCGGTGATGGGCGCGTCGAAGCGCCTCGCCGAGATCGCCTGCGAGACGCTGCAGGGCGGGCGCACCGCGTTCGTCGTGGTGCGTTTCGGCAACGTGTTCGGCAGCGCCGGCAGCGTCATTCCGCGCTTCCGCGAGCAGATCGCGCGCGGCGGACCGGTCACGGTCACCCATCCGGACATCACGCGGTTCTTCATGTCGCTCTCCGAGGCGACCCAGCTGCTGATGCAGGCCGGATTCATGGGCAGGAGCGGCGAGATCCTGGTGCTCGACATGGGCGAGCCGGTGCGCATCCTCGACCTCGCCCGGGACATGATCCGCCTGTCGGGCGCGGATCCGGACCGCATCCCGATCGTGTTCACCGGCCTTCGCCCGGGCGAGAAGCTCTTCGAGGAGCCGCTCGCGTCCGAGGAAGCCACCGGACCCACGCCGCACCCGAAGCTCTTCGTGGCGAACGTGCGTCCGGCCAGCCGCGACGCGGTCGGGCAGATGATCGCGCTGTGCGAGAGCGACCGGGCGGCCTCCGACGCCGAGGTGCGCGCGCGGCTCAAGGCGTGGATCCCCGAGTACGTCCCGCCGGCCGGCGCGTCGGTGAAGCCGATGCCGACGCCCTTGCCCGACGACGCGGCGGCGCGCGCCCCCACGCCGCTGCGCGCCGCGCGCAGGCCGTGACCTGACGGCCGGCCAGCCCGCCGCGCTACGTGTCCGGGCGCGAAACCTCGCGGAGGCGCCTCTCGCCGTAGGCGCAGAGCAGCGCGACGATCCCCCACAGGAACCGCAGGTTGCTGCGCACGAAGAAGTCGTCGGTCACGTTCTTGAGGACGAGGCCGGCGAGGATGGCGAGGCCGGCGACGCCGACCCGCGCGAGCGCTTCGTCGCGGGACCGCGCGTAGCCTGCGAAGCGCCACGCGGTCGCGGCGTAGAGCCCGAGGAACAGGACGAGACCGATCACGCCGGTCTGCAGGAGGACGCTCAGGAAGGCGTTGTGCGCGTGGGTGAGCGTGCGGTCGCCGAGCTTCGCGGCGAACTCCGCGCCGAGGATCTCCTTGGCGAATCCGTGGCCGAACCAGGGCCGCTCGCGGATCTTCTGTTCGGCGAACGGCCAGATCGCGAGCCGCGGATCTTCGGCCACCGAGCGTTCGATCGTCACCGGCGCCGGGCGGATCGAATCGGCCTTGCGCGACGCGGCCTCGACGAACGCGAGCGCGGTCAGGACGAAGAGCGCGAGGAAGACGAGCGCGACGCGGGCGCCGGAGCCGTTCGTGCCCCACGCGCCGCCACCGCGCGCCACCCCCGC
>DAOMBL010000181.1:0-1471 GCA_035427325.1 Casimicrobiaceae bacterium | reverse complement strand
TGCCGACGACGGCGAGCGAGGCGAGGAGCGAGATCCACACCATCCGGTTCTCGCTCGCCCGCGCGCCCGCGAGCACGAGGCACACCAGCGCGAATGCGGCGGCACTCGCGAGCCGGCCGCCTCCCCAGCCGGCCGGCGGCGGCGCGCGCACGAGGAGGATCAGCGGGGCGACGAGCACGAGGTGCGTCGACCAGGTGCCCGCGCCGTGGTGCATCAGCTTGTCGTTCCAGGGGTCGGCGTTCGCCGCGAGCACGATCGCGGCGACGGCGAGCACGGCGAATGCCGCGAGGATCGCGGTGACGATGCGCCGGAACGCCGGCGCTTCCCGCACGCAGAACAGGATCGCGGCGGTGCCGAGCGCGGTCAGCACGACGTCCGCGCGAAGCTCGGTCAGCGTCCGATCCACGTCGACCGTCCAGGCGAGCGAGGCGAACGCCCAGGCGGCGCAGGCGAGGAACGCGACGACGATCGCGCGGGCCTCCGCGGAGAGCGCGGCGTCGGCACGCGCGTCCGGCCGCGCGGCGACCAGGAGCGCGAGGACACCCATGAGACCGAGCACGATCGAACGCGGCGCGTTCATCAGGTTGGTCTGCAGGAGCACGAGGTAGGCCGCGGCCAGCACGGCGAGCGCGTCGCGCAGGCGATCGGTCGCGAGGAGGCGCGTCACGGGTTGCTCCGGGCGGGAGCGAGCGCGACCTCGAGCGCCGCGAGCACGTCGGAGTGCGGTATGGCCCGGACGTCGTGGCCGGCGCCGACGAGCGGCACGTGCAGGAGCCTCGGGTTGGGCGAGGGCGCGCGCGCCTTGAGGATGCCCTGGCCCGGGTCGGACCACAGCGAGACGACGGTGACCGGGAAGTCCGCGTCGAGGAAATACGCCGCGTTCAGCACGCCGCCGTCGGGCGCGACGAGCGCGGTGCAGCGCGCCTTGACGAGCGCGAGCATCGGCAGGAACGCGGTGCGGCCGCGCAGGTCGACGACATTGGGCTCGACGAACGGGGGATCCGCGCTCAGGCCGAGGAGCACGAACCGCACGTCGTGCCTTCGCGCGGTCGCGCGGAACAGTTCGCGCCACCGGTCGGCGGGCCAGTCCTTGACGTAGCGGTAGTGCCGGGCCGTCTCGGTGCTCACGTGGACGGCGACCCAGGGCCTGGGGTCGTCCGCATCGACGAACGGGACGGCGAGCGAATCGAACTCGCTCCGCCACGCGAACCGCGGCGGCGGCGCGCGGCGGCCCGCGGCGGCGAGCCAACGCGTCGGGTCGGGGGCATCGATCGCCACGGCGCCTTCGCGCGGATCGACGGGCAGGCGGGCGCACGCCGTCGCCGCGCCGATGCCCTCGGCGCGTTCGAGCCCGGGCACCACGTGGATCCGCGCGGCGCGAGTGAGCCGGAAGGGCTCCTCGAGGTCGGCGCGCGTGACCACCTCGATCGCCGCCCCGGGCAGCCGCTTCGCGGCGCGCGCGAACATCGGG
>DAOMBL010000180.1:0-6906 GCA_035427325.1 Casimicrobiaceae bacterium | reverse complement strand
TTCAGCGCGCGCCGCCGCGCAGCGCGGCGACCTCGTCGCGAAGGCGATCGGGCGTCGCGTCGTGCGCCGCGATCGGCGGTCCGGCGACGAGGCCGATGCGCGCGAACACGCGGAAACGCTTCGCCTTCGCCGCCTTCGCGCGCGACCAGGTGCTGCCCCACAGCCCCTGCAGCGCCATCGGAATCACCGGTGCCGGATGGCGCTTCAGGATCTCGGAGAGTCCCGGCCGGAATGCACCGATCTCGCCGTCGGGCGTGAGCTGCCCTTCGGGGAAGATGCCGAGCACCTCGCCGCGCGCGAGGACGGCGGCAGCCTCGGCGAACGCACGCTCCTTCAACGACGGATCTTCCTTCGCCGGAGCGATCGGGATGGCGCCCATGTTCCGGAAGACGAACGACAGGACCGGGATCGCGAAGATGCGGTGATCCATCACGAAACGCACCGGACGGACGACGCAGCCCGCGACCGCGACCGCGTCGACGTAGCTCACGTGGTTGCACACGACGACGCAGGGCCCCGACTCCGGCACGTGCTCGAGGCCGCGCGACCGTACGCGGTAGACCAGGTTGATCAGGATCCAGGCGAGGAAGCGCATCAGGAACTCGGGCACCAGCCGGAAGATGAACAGCGCGATCGCCGCGTTCATGAGCCCGGTGACGAGGAACAGGTCGGGGATCGTGAGCCCGGCCCGGAGGAGGGCGATCGCGAGGATCGCGGCCGCGACGATGAACAGCGCGTTCAGGATGTTGTTCGCCGCGATGATGCGAGAGCGGTGGGTCGGGGCGCTGCGTTCCTGGATCAGCGCGTACAGCGGCACGATGTAGAAGCCGCCGAACATGCCGATCGCGACCAGGTCGAACGCCACGCGCCAGTGCGCGGGCTGCGCGAGGAACGCGCCGAATCCGGCGATCGCGTCGGACCTGAGGCCCCGGCTCGCGAACCACAGGTCGATCGCGAACAGCGTAAGGCCGATCGACCCGAACGGCACGAGCCCGAGTTCGACCCGGCGGCGCGACATCCTCTCGCAGAGCAGCGATCCGGCCCCGATGCCGACGGAGAACAGCGCGAGCAGTACGGTGACGACGGTCTCGTTGCCGCCCAGGTGGTCGCGCGAGTACCCGGCGAACTGGGCCAGGAATACCGCGCCGTAGAACCAGAACCACGAGATCCCCATCATCGAGAGCCAGACGACCCGGTTGCGCGAGGCGAAGCGCAGGTTGCGCCACGTCTCCGCGAACGGATTCCAGCCGAACGCGAGCGCCGGGTCGACGGCCGGGGTGGCCGGGATCGCGCGGCTCGTCCACCAGCCGGCGATCGCGATCGCGATGGCGAGCGCGCCGGCGTAGAGGGGGCCGTGCGGCTCGATCCCGACGGCGAGGCCGCCCGCGATGGTGCCGAGCAGGATCGCGACGAACGTCCCCATCTCCACCAGGCCGTTGCCGCCGACCAGTTCCTCGGGTGCGAGCTTCTGAGGGAGGATCGCGTACTTGACCGGGCCGAACAGCGTCGAGTGCACGCCCAGGAGCGCGAGCGCGGCGAACAGGAGCACGAGGTCGCGCAGCCAGAATCCCGCGAACCCGACCAGCATGATCGCGATCTCGAGGAGCTTGATCGCGCGGATGAGGCGCGATTTCTCGAACTTGTCGGCGAGCTGCCCGCCGGTCGCCGACAGGAGCATGAACGGCGCGATGAAGACCGCGCCGGCGAGGTTCACCAGCGTGTCGGGGTCCATCGCGGTCATCGAGCCGGCGTGGAACGCGACGAAGATGACCAGCGCGTTCTTGTACACGTTGTCGTTGGCGGCGCCCAGGAACTGCGTCCAGAAGAACGGCGCGAAGCGCCGCTGGCGCAGGAGATCGAACTGATCGGGGCGGTGCGCGGTGGCGGGTGGCGATGCGGGGCGCATGTCGATCCTCGCGGGAGCGTCGGTCCCGGGAACCTCAGTGGTTCGAGCGGAGGTAGTCTTCGACGGCATCGAGCGCCAGCCGGACCGGCGCGGGATCCGGCCAGTACCGGACCTCGCGGCCGATCTTCTCCGAGCGCAGCACGCCTGCCTCGCGCAGGACGCGCAGGTGGTGGGCGACCGCCGTGCGCGACAGCGTGGTCGCGGCGACGATCTCCGCGACCGACAGGCGCTCGTCGCGCTCGAACATCAGCAGGATGCGCTGGCGGTGCGGGTCGCCCAGCGCGGTGAACACGCGCGCGACCGGCGTCCAGGCGCGGGGCAGCGCGCGGCGGTAGGTGGAGCGCATCGCGGGTGCCGGTCTATATGTCTATATGACTAGTCATATAGGTGCGTGAACCTACTGCAGCCGACGCCCCCGGTCAAGCCTCGCCGACGAACGGTCCGGGGCGTCGCGCTCCGATACAATGCTCGCGCACGCCCCCTCGCGCCGATGCAGCCCTACCTCGACCTGCTCCGCCACGTTCGCGACCACGGCACGCGCAAGGCCGACCGCACGGGGACCGGCACGCTGTCGGTGTTCGGCCATCAGATGCGCTTCGATCTCGCGCGCGGCTTTCCGGTCGTCACGACCAAGCGCGTGCACCTCAAGTCGGTGATCGTCGAACTCCTGTGGTTCCTGCGCGGCGAGTCGAACGTCGGCTTCCTGCGGCGGCACGGCGTGACGATCTGGGACGAGTGGGCGGACGCGGAGGGCGAACTCGGCCCGGTGTACGGCGTGCAGTGGCGGTCGTGGCCGGCGCCGGACGGCTCGCGGATCGACCAGATCTCGGCGCTCCTCGCCGAGCTCCGGCGCAATCCCGATTCGCGGCGGCTCGTCGTCTCGGCCTGGAACGTGGCCGAGATTCCGAGGATGGCGCTTCCGCCCTGCCACGCGTTCTTCCAGTTCCACGTGGCCGACGGGCGCCTGTCCTGCCAGCTCTACCAGCGCAGTGCCGACCTCTTCCTCGGCGTGCCTTTCAACATCGCGAGCTATGCGCTCCTCACGCACATGGTCGCTCAGCAGTGCGACCTCGAGGTCGGCGACTTCGTGTGGACGGGAGGCGACTGCCACCTGTACCGGAACCACCTCGCGCAGGTCGACGAGCAGCTCGCGCGGCGTCCGTTCCCGTTGCCGCGGCTCGCGTTCCGACGCCGGCCGGCGACGATCTTCGACTATGCGCTCGACGACATCGAGATCGTCGACTACGTCCACCACCCTGCGATCAAGGCGCCAGTCGCGGTGTAGGTTCCGGGTGCGGCTTCCGCGACATGCGGTCGCCCTCTCGTGCGTGAGCGCACGCTCACGGCCCAGGACAAAAAGAAGCCCGCCGGGAGGAGTAGGCGGGCAAGGGGGATTCCGATAGAGGAAGCGACGTTGCCCCGCTTCCGTAGGGCGCGGCCTGGCGGCCGCCAAACGCGGTCAGACGACGCTGCGGGCCGCGAGGACGCGGTCGGCGAGTTCGACGAGCGCCTCGTCGTCGCCCCAGGTCCCGTGCTCGTCCGACTCGGCGACGCGCTCGTCGCCGGCTTCGGCGAGCCAGTGGGTCACGAACTCGGGCCTGAAATCGTCCATGCGGAACTCCTGCGGCGGGTCGCAGGAGATCAAGCACGCGCCGTGCCAAACGTTTGGAATGCCGACAAAGCGGCGTTATCGTGCCGCCATCCCGCCGGCAACTTCGTTCAATTCTCCTGACGCTGGCGGGTGGCCGCCGTCGCCGCCTTCGCTCCCATCCGGGACGAACTGTCGCACCGCCACGACATCCGCGTGCCGGGGCGATGCAAGTCCTTGATTTCACGCCGGCACGTGCGTCGCTCGATCACGACAGGCGCGGAGGCCCTACGCCTTGGTCTCCTTGAACATTGCCGGTTCGAGCCGGTGCCGCTGCAGGAGTTTGTAGAACTCGGTGCGGTTGCGCTTGGCGAGCTGCGCCGCCTGGGTCACGTTCCCGCCGGTGATCTTCAGCAGGCGCGCCAGGTAGTCCCGCTCGAAGGTCTTACGCGCCTCTTCGAACGGCACGAGCGCCGCGGCGTCTTCCCGGAGCGCGCTCTGCACGAGCGTTGCGGGGATGACGCCGGTCGTGGTCAGCGCGACGGCCTGCTCCAGGAGGTTCAGGAGCTGCCGCACGTTGCCGGGCCAGGGTGCCGCCACCAGCGCCTGCATCGCGTCGGGCGCGAGCGTCGGCACGGCCTTCCGGTAGCGCTCGGCGAGGCGGCGCAGGAACGCGGTCGCGAGCAATGGGATGTCCTCGCGCCGCTCCGCGAGCGAAGGCAGGCGCAGCGACACGACGTTCAACCGGTAGTAGAGGTCCTCGCGGAACAGGCCCGCCGCCCGTTGCGCCTCGAGGTCGCGATGGGTGGCCGACACGACGCGCACGTCGACCGGGATCGCCTGGGTCGACCCGACCGGGCGCACCTCGCCCTGCTGGAGCACGCGCAGCAGCTTGACCTGCAGCGGGAGCGGCATGTCGCCGATCTCGTCGAGGAGCAGCGTGCCTCCGTCGGCCGACTGGAAGAGTCCCTTGTGCGCCTGGACGGCCCCGGTGAACGCGCCGCGCGCGTGTCCGAAGAGTTCGGACTCGAGCAGTTCCCCCGGGATCGCACCGCAGTTCACCGCGACGAACGGACGCGCCCCGCGCCGGCTGGCGCGATGGATCGCCTGCGCGAGGAGTTCCTTCCCCGTCCCCGACTCGCCTGTGATGAGCACCGCCGCATCGGAATCCGCGACGAGTCGCGCCTGGCGAAGGACGTCCTCCATCGCGGGACTGCGCGTGATGATCCCGGAGCGCCAGTCGTCCTCGGCAGGCGCCACCGGTCCGTTGCCCGAGAGCGAGATGGCCGCCGAGACCTTCTGCAGGAGCTCCTGGCTGTCGAAGGGCTTGGTGAGGAAGCTGAAGACGCCGCGCTGCGTCGCGCTGACCGCGTCGGGAATCGTGCCGTGGGCGGTGAGGATGATCACCGGCAGCGCAGGATGCTGCCGGGCGATCGCGTCGAACAACGCGAGCCCGTCGATGCCCGGCATGCGGAGGTCGCTGATCACCAGCGCGGGCCGGGTGACCGCGATGGCGGCGAGCGCCGCCTCGCCGCTCTCCGCCGTCCGCACACGGTAGCCCACGGAAGTCAGCCGGAGGCTGATCAGCTTGAGAAGATCGGGATCGTCGTCGACCAGCAGCAGATCGCCGTTGCTCATCGTATCGCTCCCCCGCGTTCGAGACTACCGGCCGCCACTGCCGCCACCCCCGCCGCCGCCGCCCCCGCCGCCGCCCCCGCCGCCGCTGCGCACGCGATCGCGCAGCAGGCTTCGCTCCATCGCGCGCAGGGCCTCGAGCTTCTGCACGGCCTCGTTCCCGCGGGCCTGCTCGTCGCGCACCGAGCGCACTCTCGCGCTCACCTGAACGTGAAGGATCGCCGCGATGGCCTTCACCGGTGTCTGGCCTCCGCCGCTCTTCGCCACGTTCTCCAGCAACTGCAGCGCGCGCTGGTCGTCCTGCGGATTGCCGTGCGAAAGCGTGTACAGCACCGCGAGCCGGACACGGTTGGCATCGCTACGGTCGCGCGCCAGCGCGTTGGTCACGACGCCGACTTCCCGCCTGACGTCATCGGGGCCGAACGCGTTGTACCGGACGAGGTCGGAGATGAGCGCGAGCGCCGCGAGATCCTCGGGAGGAATCGGCGTCGGCGGAGGTACCGTCGCCGGTGCGTTCGCGGGAAGCGACGCCGGTGCGGCGGCCCCGAAGACGTTTCCGGACGGAGGCGCGGAGGGCGGATGCACCACGGCGGAATCCGGGGCATGCGCCGGAGATGTCTCCCCGCTGCCGCCGGCGGACTGCGGCGCCGGCAGCAGCGGCGGCGCAATCATCGGGGGCTCGACCGGCTCGATCGGTTCGATCGGCGGAGCGTCGATCGACGGCGCCGCCTCGGTGACGAGCGGCGCGTCGTCCTCGTCGTAGAACGCGACGTCGGACGGCGTGGGGTCAGGCAGCGACGCGCAGCCGGCGAAGAACGCGGCGGCGACCGCGATGAGGAAGCCCCGACCGGGAGGCGTTGCGAACGCGCGCGTCATCGCTCGACTCCCGCGGCGAGGCCGCGACGGGCCGCCGGGCCCGCTCGCACACCGGACGCGAGCGGCAGCGTGAACCGGAATCGCGCGCCCCGCCGACCGTCGGCGCGTTCGAGCGCCTCGATGCGCCCCCCGTGCGCCATCGCGTACTCGCGCGCGATCGCGAGGCCGAGTCCGCTGCCCTTCACCCGGCCGTCGGCGGGGGGCGGTCCCTGGAAGAACGATTCGAACACGCGCTCGCGGTCGCCGGGCGGCACGCCAGGTCCTTCGTCGACGACCTCCAGCACCGCCCGGCCGTCGCGCGCGCGGAGTTCCACGTCGATCGTGCCCGAGCGCGGCGAGTACTTGATCGCGTTCGACAGGAGATTGTCGACGATGGTCCGCAATCGCTCCGCGTCGCCGGTGACCACCGCCCGCTCGAGCCGCGTCTCGAACGCGACCATGCGGGCGAGCGCCGCGAGCTTCTGCTCGCGCAGCACGCGCCGGACGATGTCGGGCAGGTCGACCGGCCCGACGGTCGCCGGCTCGAACTCGCGGGTCTGGTGCCACTTGAGCAGGTCCTCGATCAGCTTCTGCAGCGAGAGCGTGTTCTCGCGCACGATGCGCACGATGTCCTGCTGCTCGCGGGTCAGCTTGCCGCCGACCTCGTCGCGCAGGAGCTCGGCGCCTTCGCGCACCGCGGTGAGCGGCGTCTTGAGTTCGTGCGAAACGTGGCGCAGGAAGCGCGTCTGCTGCTCCTCGAGCTCGCGCAGCCGCGTGCGCAGCCATTCGAGCCGCTGGCCGACGTAGCGAAGGTCCTGCGGCCCGTTCACGACGATCGAGTGCGTGAAGTCGGCGGAGCCCATCCGGCGTATCGCGAGATCGAGCTGGCGGATCGGGCGCGCCATCAGCACCGCGAACAGGC
>DAOMBL010000179.1:0-6917 GCA_035427325.1 Casimicrobiaceae bacterium | reverse complement strand
TGCGGGGGATACCGCCCGAGGAGGCCGAGGCCGCGATGGCGCGTCTCGAGGCGGCGCGTACGCCGGTGCACGAGTACTACGGGACGATCCAGCGCGAGCTCGGCGGGCGCCTGCTCGTCGACAAGACCCCGTATTACGCCCATCGCCTCGACACGCTGGAGCGTGCCGAGGCGTTGTTCGAGGACGCCCTCTACATCCACCTGATCCGCCATCCCTACGGCGTGATCCGGAGCTTCGAGGCGGCGAGGCTCGCGACCCTGTGGTATCCGCGCCTGGTCGGGACCGCCGAGGCGGAGCGCACGCCCAACCCCTGGCCGGGCCACCTGTTCCCCGAGATGCTGTGGACGGGGCTGAACCAGAACATCGCCGCGTTCCTCGCGGGCGTGCCGCGCGGTCGGCAGCTCAGGGTGCGGTGCGAGGACCTGGTCGCCGATCCGGGCCGCGCGAGCCGCGCGATGTGCGAGTTCGTGGGCGTGCCGTTCGACCCCGCGATGCTCGAGCCGCACGCCGACCGGCGCGCGCGGATGACGGACGGCGTCCACCCCGAGTCGCGCATGATCGGCGACATGAAGTTCCACGGGCATCGCACGATCGACGCATCGGTGGCCGACCTGTGGAAACGCGAGTACCACGACGACTTCCTGTCGGGTGCCGCCTGGGACGTCGCGGCGTCGCTCGGCTACGAGGAGACCGCGTCGCGCGACGGTCGCATCGGGTTCGAGCTGTGACCGATCTCGGCGCATTCCTGGCCGAACTCCAGCGGCTCGACATCCGGCTCGCCCTCGACGGGGACAGGCTGCGGGTCGACGCCCCCGGTTCCGCGATCACCGCGGAACTGCGCGCGGAACTCGCGAGGCGCAAGCCGGAACTCGTCGCCCATCTTCGCGGACCCTCGGCGCCCGCGGAGGGTGCGGCAGGCGGCGAACCGGGGCCCTCTCCGGGCCAGCGCCGGCTTTGGGCGCTCGCCAAGGCGAAAGCGAACGGTTCCGCGTACCACGTGCCCACGGCATTCCGGCTCAAGGGGCCGCTCGACGTTTCCGCGCTCGAAGCGGCGCTCGCGGACCTCGAACGTCGCCACGAGCCGCTGCGCACGACGTTCCGGGAGACCGGCAGCACCCTCGCCTCCGTCGTCGGCGACCCCCGGCCCTTCGTCCTCCCGATCGTCGACCTCGGCGCGCGACACGCCGGCGGCGGAGCGCTCGACGAAGCGATCCTGCGCGAGATCCGCGACGACGTGCGCGCGCCCTTCGACCTCGCGGTCGACCGCCCGTGGCGCGCCCGGCTCCTGAAGGCGGGCGCAGACGATCACGTGCTGGTGCTCGTGATGCACCACATCGCCTTCGACGGCCGGTCGAAGCCGATCTACCTCGCCGAACTCGCGGAAGCCTACCGCGCTCGAACGGCGGGGCGCCCTCCGGCGCTCGCGCCCTTGCCGGCACGGTACTCCGACTTCGCCGTATGGCAGCACGCGGAAGCAACCGCCGCCGAGGCGCGCGGGCTCGCGACCTGGCGCGCGAGGCTGCGCGGCGTCGAGGCGCTCGAACTTCCGCGCGACCGGCCGCGACCCGACATCGCGTCGCGTGGCGCGCGCAGCCTCGCCTTCGAGTTGCCGCTCCCGCTCGCGAAATCGCTGCGTGCCTACGCGCGGCAGGAGCAATCGAGTCCGTTCGCGGTGCTGTTCGCGGCCCTGGCCGCGCTCCTCCATGGTCGCACCGGCCAGGAGGACATCGTGGTCTGCGCGCCGTTCGCCTCGCGCGACCGGGTGGCGTTCGAGGGACTCGTCGGCTACCTCAACACGATCGTTCCGCTCAGGGTCGACGCCACGGGCGATCCCGCGTTCCACGCCCTGGTCGCGCGCGTCCGCAGCACGGTGCTCGAGGCTTTCGAGCATCAGCAGGGGCCGCTGGAACGACTCGCCACGCTGCCCGAGACCGTCCAGGTGCCGCTGACCCGCGCACTCCTGAGCTTCCAGGACGCGTCGACGCGCACGCTCGACCTCGCGGGCGTCGAGGCGACGCCCGTCGACCTGCGGAAGGCCGGTTCGGACTTCGACCTCGCGCTCTATGCGGAGGGCCTGCGCGACGGCGGGGTCGGCGGGATCGTCGAGTACGACGCCGACCAGTTCGACGACGCGACGATCGCCGCGCTGCTTCGCGACCTCGAGCGCCTGCTCGGGGCGGCGCTCGACGATCCGCACCGCGCGATCGGCGCGTTGCCTGCCTCGGTGCCCGGCCCGAGCGCCGTCGAGGCGCGCCTCCAGTCGCACCGCCAGATCGACCGGGCCGTGGTCGGGCGGCGCGCGGGTCATGCCGGAACGATCGCGTGGATGGTGCTGAACGAGCACGACGTTCCGCGACTGGAGGACGTGCGCGCGTTCCTGCGAAGCGCCTTTCCGGCGTGGCTCGTGCCGACAGCGCTCGTGACCGTCGACCGCATGCCGCTCCTGCCCGACGGCGGCATCGACCGCGCGGCGCTGCCCGACCCGCCCGCGCTGCGGAACCGCGCGGGGACGCCGTACGTCGCGCCCCGGACGCCGCTGGAGCGTCGGCTCGCCCGCGTATGGCAGCGCGTGCTGTGGCTCGACACCGAAGTGGGCGTCGACGACCGGTTCCAGGACCTCGGCGGACACTCGCTGCTCTCTGCGCAACTCGTCGTCGAACTGGAGCGTGAACTCGGACGCCGCCTGCCCACGAGCGTGCTGGCCGAACTCTCGACGGTCGCCGCGATGGCGCGAACGCTGGAGGCGCATGCATCGCAGGCGTCGACCGTACCCGATTCGGAAACCGCGGGTGGACCGGGAGACCTGCCGGCGATCCTCGATCGCATCCGCGGCTACGTCGCCTCCTGGGCCGGCGAACGGGCCTCGCCGGATTCGCTCGTCATCGGCAGGAACGTCGCGGGCGCGGGCACGCCGCTGTTCTGGTGCCTGCAGCGCGAACAGGAACTCTCGCAGCTCGCGCGCTACCTGGGACCCTCCCAGCCGGTGTACGGCATGCGCAGCGGCAACCGGGTGATGGAGAAGTCTCCGGAGAACATCGCGTCGCTGGCGGGCCGTTACGCGGACGAGATCGTCGCGCTGCGTCCCGAGGGGCCCCTCGTCGTCGGTGGCAACTGCCAGGCGGCGCGCATCGCGTTCGACATCGCGCGTTCCCTCGCGGCCCGGGGCCGGGCGCCGGCGCTCCTGATCCTGCACGAGATGTTCGTCCGCCAGCGCTATTCGGGCCCGGTCGCGCTGATGTTCGGCCGCGAGAGCGACCGCAACCCGTACCTGCAGTTTCGCCGTCCGGAGATCGGCTGGCGGAAGTTCTATTCGGGACCGGTATCGTTCGACCTCGTGAGCGGCGCGCACAGCGAGTTCTTCGTCGAGCCCAACGTGCAGGTGCTCACCGACACGCTGCGGCGGCGCATCGCGGACCTCGCGCGCGCGCCACGGCCTGTCGAACCGGGATCCGGCGGCCTGCAGATGCTGCGTCCGGAAGCCTGCCGGGTGCGCCTTTCCGCCCGGGTTCCGCCCTCGGCAATCGCAGGCGCGAAGTTCCAGGTCGAGGTCGAGGTGACCAACGACAGTCCGGTCCCCTGGCAGGCATTCGAGCAGAGCGGCATCGCCCTGGTCAACCGCTGGTTCGACGACGCCCGCAACGAGATCGCCTGGCTCGACGGCTGGACGCCGCTGCCGCGCGGATTGCGGCCCGGAGACACCGCCCCGCTGGTCCTCGAGGCGACGGCCCCGGTCGACCCCGGACGCTACCAGATCGCGTTCGACCTCGTCGACGAAGGCGTGGCGACCTTCAACGCACGCGGTTCGAAGCTCCTGTTCGTGCCGATCGGGGTCGACGGCGCGGGCGCGGGGACCGACTACAATGCTGCACCGTCCGGCGCCGCGGGGGCCTGAACCGCGCTTCGCGAGCAGGACACCGGCTCCACGAACCCCGGAACACCAGCATGTCCGTCTTCTATTCCAGGCTGCGCGAGGCGATCCGCGGGCAGGGCGGGATGTTCAACGCGCACCTGCACCTGGACCGCGCCGGCACGCTCGACGAGCGCTACCTCGCGCACGTCGGCTTCCGCATCCTCGAAGTCTCCTACAAGTCGCTGCACGAGAAGCACAGCGTCATCCACGACATCCACGCGGGCCCCGCGTTCGAGCGGGACGACCTCGCCCGCCGGGTCAACGAGGCGCTCGACGAGATGGTCGCGGTCCACACCGTTCGCGCCGACACGATGGTCGACTGCACCGCGGATCGGGTCGGGCGGGCGGCGCTGGAAACGCTCGCCGGCGTCAAGCGCGCGCGGGAGCGGGAGATCGACTTCCGGTTGGGCGCCTACTCGCCGTTCGGCTTCCGGGACGACGAGCCCGAGCGCTGGGAGGTGATGGTCGAAGGGGCCCGGCGCGCCGATTTCATCGGTTGCCTGCCGGAGGCCGACGACCTCGCCGACTATCCCGGCCACATCGGCTTCGGCGAGCACCTGCGCCGGATCCTCGAACTCGGCCGCGACCTCGGCAAGATGATCCACGTGCATACCGACCAGCGCAACGAGCCGCGCGAGGACGGCACCGAGCAACTGGTCGACGCGGTGCGCCGCTACGGCGCTCCGCGCTCGCCCGACGGCGGGCCGATGGTGTGGGCGGTCCACATGATCTCGCCGTCGACCTACGACGACGCGCGCTTCGGGCGGCTCGTCGAGGGCCTCCTCGAGTGCAACATCGGCGTCATCAGCTGCCCGTCGGCGGCCATCGGCATGCGCCAGCTCAGGCCGGTCATGACGCCGACGTACAACAGCATCCCGCGCATCCTCGAGCTCCTGTCCGCGGGCGTGCACGTGCGGCTGGGTTCCGACAACATCGACGACATCCTGTCGCCGTCGACGACGGCGGACCTGACCGACGAGGTGTTCGTGCTGTCGGCGGCCCTGCGGTTCTACCACCCCGGAATCCTCGCGAAGCTCGCCGCAGGGAAGCGGCTCGACGCGGACGATCGCGCGTTCCTGCGCGACCACCTGGAGAGCGACGCGCGCGAGATCGCGAAGATCCTCGGCGATCGTCGGGCCGCAGCGACGCCGGGCGTGGGCTGATCGGGGCGCCGGGGGCGCCCTGCCGAGTGGGCCGCGCCTCGCGCCCAGCGGGGTCGGACATCCGGCCTCCGCTATCGTCGCGATAACGAACGAAGATTGGACCGCCGGCACGACCGGACGGTAGAGTACCGGCTTCGAGGTGCGCCGGCCGGGCGCGCGCGCAACACGGCAACGGAGGCGATCATGGCAAGGAAGGGCATGTCCTACACGAAGCACTCGACCGCGGCACCGTCGGTGGACACCGGCATCTCCGCGAAGGACCGCGCGAAGATCGCGGCCGGCCTCTCGAAACTCCTCGCGGACAACTACACGCTCTACCTCAAGACCCACAACTTCCACTGGAACGTCACCGGGCCGATGTTCAACACGCTGCACCTGATGTTCGAGACCCAGTACAACGAGCTGTGGCAGGCGAACGACGTGATCGCGGAGCGCATCCGCTCGCTCGGCCACCCGGCGCCGGGCACCTACGCCGAGTACGTGAAGCTCGCGTCGATCGAGGAAACGCCGGGGCAACCCTCGGCCGAGGAGATGGTCCGGCTCCTGTGCGAGGGCAACGAAGCCGTCGTGCGCACGGCGCGCAAGGTGTTCCCTGCGGCCGACGCAGCCCACGACGAGCCGACCGCCGACCTGCTGACCCAGCGCATGCAGGTCCACGAGAAGAACGCGTGGATGCTGCGGAGCCTGCTCGAGTCCTGATTCGCGTCCGCGCGCCGGCCGCCGACGTCCCGGGCCGGCGTCCCGAGCCTGTCCGCCGTCATCGTCACTCCGGACGGCTTCGCCACGTTCCGGCGCACCGTCGGGTGCCTGGCGTGGCAGGCGGTCCGCCACCCGATCGAACGGGTGGTCGCCGCGCCTTCGCCGGTGACGCTCGTTGACGACGAGGAGCCGCTCGCCGCGTTCCCGCGCGCGGTGAGGGTCGCATGCGGACCGGTCGGCTCGATCGGTCCCGCGAACGCGGCCGGCGTGCGCCGGGCGGGCGCGCGTATTGTCGCGCTGGCCGACGACCACGCCTTTCCGGATCCCCGTTGGGCGGAGTGCCCGATCGCGGCGCAGGCCGGGATTGCCATCGGTCGCCCCGCGTCCGGCCCGAGGAGCGCCGTGCGCCCGGGTCAGCGCAAGTCGCGCCGCCCGGCCGGTCGACGAGCCTACTCGCGCGCCCGGCTGTCGATCACGAGCGTGACTGGCCCGTCGTTGACCAGCGCGACCCGCATGTCCGCACCGAATTCGCCGGTGGGCACCGGCCGGCCCAACTCGCGCGCGAGGGCGTCGACGAAAGCATCGAACATCGGACGCGCGACGTCGGGCGGCGCTGCCGCCGACCACGAAGGACGATTGCCCTTGCGCGTGGACGCGTAGAGGGTGAACTGCGACACCGCGAGGATGCCGCCGCCGACGTCGGCCACCGAGCGGTTCATCACGCCGGCGCCGTCGTCGAATACGCGCAGTTGCACGATCTTGCGCGCGAGCCAGTCGCGATCTTCGGACGTGTCGTCGGGGGCGGCCCCCGCGAGCACGAGGAGTCCACGCCCGATGGCGCCGGTGATCCGTCCGTCGACCGCGACGTTCGCTTCGAGGACCCGCTGGACGACCACCCGCATGACCGCACTCCGGTGAAGGACGAGCGACGATAGCAGAACGCGCGCGCGACGTTCGCCGCTGCGCGCGGCACCCGCTGCGGACGACGGAGCGCGCGCGTGCTCGGTGGCGCGCTCCCCGGCGAGGGTTCCCGGCACACCTCGCGCGAACGTGCCGTCATCGCTTGACCACGGTCCGCTCCACCTCGACCACGCGTCCGGTGTCGAACAGCCCCGCGGTGACCGTGTCCGGGTCAGCGGGCGCGG
>DAOMBL010000178.1:0-6935 GCA_035427325.1 Casimicrobiaceae bacterium | reverse complement strand
ACTTCATCACGCCGCACCAGAAGTGGGGCATCCACTCGACCTACACCGACAACCTGCTGATGCTGACGCTCTCGCGCGGCGGGCCGATCGTCTGGATCTCCGAGGTCGACGCGAAGAAGGCCGGCATCGTCGACAACGACTGGATCGAACTCTACAACGCCAACGGGGCGCTGACCGCGCGGGCGGTCGTGAGCCAGCGCGTGCACGCGGGCATGTGCCTCATGTACCACGCGCAGGAGAAGATCGTGAACGTGCCGAAGTCGGAGGCGAGCGGACACCGCGGCGGCATCCACAACTCGGTGACGCGCACCGTGCTGAAGCCGACGCACATGATCGGGGGCTACGTGCAGCTCGCCTACGGATTCAACTACTACGGGACCGTCGGCTCGAACCGCGACGAGTTCGTCATCGTGCGCAAGATGGACCAGGCGGACTGGATGGACACGCCGCTGCCGAAGGCCGGGGAGTGACGCCATGAAGATCCGGGCGCAGATCGCGATGGTGCTGAACCTCGACAAGTGCATCGGCTGCCACACCTGTTCGGTCACCTGCAAGAACGTGTGGACCTCGCGCGTCGGAATGGAGTACGCGTGGTTCAACAACGTGGAGACCAAGCCCGGCATCGGCTACCCGAAGGACTGGGAGAACCAGGAGCGCTGGAAGGGCGGCTGGGAGCGCCGGGGCGACGGCATCCGGCTGAAGCAGGGCGGGAAGCTCGGCGTGCTCATGAAGATCTTCGCCAACCCGCACCTGCCGGAGATCGACGACTACTACGAGCCGTTCACCTACGACTACGAGTTCATCCAGACCGCGCCCGAGATGCCGACGCCGCCGACCGCCCGTCCGATCTCGGTGATCACGCGGCAGCGGATGGACAAGATCGAGTGGGGCCCGAACTGGGAGGAGATCCTCGGCGGCGAGTTCGCCAAGCGCTCGCAGGACGCCAACTTCGCCGACGTGCAGAAGGACATCTACGGCGAGTTCGAGAACACGTTCATGATGTACCTGCCGCGCCTGTGCGAGCACTGCCTCAACCCGGCGTGCGTCGCGTCGTGCCCGTCGGGCTCGATCTACAAGCGCGAGGAGGACGGCATCGTCCTGATCGACCAGGACAAGTGCCGCGGCTGGCGGATGTGCGTCTCTGGCTGCCCGTACAAGAAGATCTACTACAACTGGAACTCCGGCAAGGCGGAGAAGTGCATCTTCTGCTATCCGCGCATCGAGGTCGGCCAGCCCACCGTGTGCTCGGAGACCTGCGTGGGACGCATCCGCTACCTGGGCGTGCTGCTCTACGACGCCGACCGCATCGAGAGCGCCGCCGCGGCGGAGAATCCGCAGGACCTCTACCAGGCGCAGCTCGACCTCTTCCTCGACCCGCACGACCCCGAGGTGCAGGCCCGCGCCCGCGCGGACGGCGTACCCGAGAACTGGCTCGAGGCCGCGCGCCGCTCGCCCGCCTACAAGATGGCGATCGACTGGAAGATCGCCTTCCCGCTGCACCCCGAGTACCGCACGCTGCCGATGGTGTGGTACGTGCCGCCGCTCTCGCCGATCACCTCGCGCGCCAACGCGGGACAGGTGGGGCACGCGGACGGGCTGCCCGACGTCCGCAGCCTGCGCATTCCGGTGCGCTACCTCGCCAACCTGCTGACGGCGGGAAAGGAGGAGCCCGTCGTCCTGGCGCTGGAACGCATGCTGGCCATGCGGGCGTTCTACCGCGAGCGCCAGCTCGAGGGACGCGACGATCCGGCGCTCCTCGCGCGGGTCGCCATGAGCGTGGCGGAGGTCGAGGACATGCACCGCTACCTCGCGATCGCCAACTACGAGGACCGGTTCGTGATCCCGACCACGCACCGCGAGTACGCCGAGACGGCGTACTACCTGCGCGGCGAGTGCGGGTTCAGCTTCGGCAACGGCTGCTCCGACGGCCAGAGCAGCGCGACGCTGTTCGGCGGCAAGATGGGCGGCAAGCGGGTCTTCCCGATCCGCGTGCGCGGCGAGGACGGCCACGAGAAGATCGCCGACTATTGAGCGCGCCGTGAACGACCTGATCGCCCTGCGGGCGCTTTCCGCCCTCCTCACCTATCCGCGGCCCGAGCTGGTGGCCGCGCTGCCCGAGATCGGGGCGACGCTCGCGAACGCCCGGGTCGTCCCGCGGACCGCGCGCGAGCGTCTCGCGACGCTGGTGGCGGAGATGCGCGCGACCGACGGCCTCGAACTCGAAGGACGCTACGTCGACCTGTTCGACCGCGGCCGGTCGACCTCGCTCAACCTGTTCGAGCACGTGCACGGCGAGTCGCGCGACCGCGGCATGGCGATGGTCGAGTTGAAGGAGATCTACGCGAACGCCGGCTACGCGCTCGCCGCAGGCGAACTGCCCGACTACCTGCCGGTGGTCCTCGAGTACCTGTCGTGCCGCGACCCCGGGGAGGCGCACGCGATGCTCGGCGACTGCGCGCACGTCCTGCGGAGCATCGGCGAGGCGCTCGTGCGGCGCGGCAGCGCCTATGCCGCGGTGTTCGACGCGCTGCTCGCGTTCGCCCGCGACCCGGGGCTCGACTGGGGCGCGACGCGCGAGGCCCCGGCGCCGGAGCCGTCGTTCGACGAGGACTGGGCCGAGGAGCCGGCGTTCGCGCCGGCGGCCCCCGGCCGGGCCGGCGGCGTCCCGGCGTCGGCGCCGATCCAGTTCGTGCCGCGCAAGCCGGCGGCCTGACACCCGCGCACGCCCGCGAGGAGCCCTCCGATGACCACGACCTCGTACCTGCACTCGTTCGTGTTCGGCATCTTCCCGTACATCGCGCTCGCGGTGTTCTTCCTCGGCAGCCTGGTGCGGTTCGACCGCGACCAGTACACGTGGAAGAGCGACTCGTCGCAGATCCTTCGGCGCCGCCAGCTCCGCTGGGGGTCGAACCTGTTCCATTTCGGGATTCTCGTGGTGTTCCTCGGCCACCTGTTCGGCTTCCTCGTTCCCGAGCCGATCGCCGACGTGTTCATGACGCCGACGCAGCACGCGCTGCTCGCGATCGTGGGCGGCGGCATCGCGGGGGCCTGCGCCCTGGTCGGACTGACGATCCTGATCCACCGCCGGCTCACCGACCGCCGGATCCACGCGAACACCCGTCCGTGGGACATCGCGATCCTGGCGATCCTGTGGGTCCAGCTCGTCCTCGGCCTGTGGACGATCTATTTCTCGGCGCAGCACCTCGACGGCGCGATGTTCCTGCAGCTCGTCGCCTACGTGCAGGGCATCGTGATCTTCCGCGGCGGCAACGCGGAGCTGCTCACCGGCGTTCCCTGGGTCTACCAGGCGCACATCGCGCTCGGGCTCACGATCTTCCTCGTCTTCCCGTTCACGCGCATGGCGCACATCTGGAGCGGGTTCGCGACCGTGGCCTACCTCTTCCGGTCGCCGCAGATCGTCCGCACGCGCGGCCGCAATCCGCGCGAGAGCTTCCCGGCTCCGGCCGGCGACAAGTGAGCGACCGGGACGAGAACCCCGCGGCGGCGATCGCGATCAACGGCGTCGCCGTCGACGCCACGGGCTATCCCACCCCGCAGGCGGCTGCGGCGCGCGAACTCCTGCGCCAGCGCGCGGTGGCGACGGGCTCGCTGGCCGACGGCGCGGAACCCGGGGTCGTGGATGCCGCGATCGAGCGCCTGCTCGAACTCGAAGTCGCCACGCCCGAGCCCACCGAGGAAGAGTGCCGGCGGTACTACGAGGCGCACGCGCGGCAGTTCACGAGCGGCGAACTCGTGGCGGCGCGCCACATCCTGTTCCAGGTGGCGCCGGGGGTGCCGGTCAACGCGCTCCGGGCCAGGGCGGAGTTCGCGCTGTCCGAACTCCAGAAGGCGCCTGAGCGCTTCGAGGCGCTCGCGCGCGAGTGTTCGAACTGCCCGTCGGCGCAGCACGGCGGCAACCTGGGACAGCTCCAGCGCGGCGAAACCGTGCCCGAGTTCGAACAGGCGCTCTTCGACGGGACCTGGACCGGCATCGGCGCGCAGCTGGTGAAGACCCGGTACGGCTTCCACATCGTCGCCGTCGACCGGCGCGCCCCCGGCACCCTGCGGCCGTTCGACGCCGTGCACACCGACATCGCCGGGCGCCTGCGCGAGCGCGTCCTGCGACGCGCGCTCGAGCAGTACGTCCGGGTGCTGGCGGGGCGCTCCGACGTGCGCGGCGTCGACCTCGACGCCGCGGCGACTCCGCTCGTCCAGTAGCGCGCCGATGGGCGCGCTCCGCCAGGCGGCGCGCGGGCTCTCGCCCGCGTACTTCGCGCTCGTCATGGCGACCGGCATCGTCTCCGTCGATGCGCACCTCCTGGGACTGCCGCGCGTCGCCATGGCGCTGTTCGTCCTCAACATCGTCGCCTACTTCGCCATCGGCGCGCTCACCGTGCTCCGCGCGGCGTGGTATCCGCGCGAGCTGCGGCGCGACCTCGTCGACCACCAGCGCGGGCCCGGATTCTTCACGAGCGTCGCCGCGTCGGGCGTCCTCGGCAGCCAGTTCGTGCTGCTCGAAGGCGACTACACGGTCGCCGCCATCCTGTGGCTCGTCGCGCTGCTGCTGTGGCTGGGGCTGACCTACACGGTGTTCACCGCGTTCACCATCCAGGAGCGCAAGCCGCCGCTCGACGAAGGCATCTCCGGCGCTTGGCTGCTCGCGGTCGTCGCGACCCAGTCGGTCGCGGTGCTGAGCGCCTACCTCGCCGTGCACTGGGGGCATCCGTACCGGCTGGAACTCAACTTCCTCGCGCTGTCGATGTGGCTGTGGGGAGGCATGCTCTACATCTGGATGATGTCGCTCATCTTCTACCGCTACACGTTCTTCCGGCTCGCGCCGGGCGACCTCTCGCCGCCGTACTGGATCAACATGGGCGCGATGGCGATCTCGACGCTCGCCGGCGCGCTCCTGATCGTCAACGCGCCCGATGCGCCGTTCCTCGCGTCGCTCGCCCCGTTTATCAAGGGCTTCACCGTGTTCTACTGGGCGACCGGCACGTGGTGGATACCGATGCTGCTCGCGCTGGGCGTGTGGCGCCACGTCGTCGCCCGCTACCCGCTGCGCTACGACCCGCTGTACTGGGGCGCGGTGTTCCCGTTGGGGATGTACACCGCGTGCACCTACGTGATGGCGCACGCGCTCGACCTCGCGTTCCTCTACCCGTTCGTGCCGTGGTTCGCCGGCGTCGCGTTCCTCGCCTGGACGGTCACGTTCCTGGGACTCGTCTCGTCGCTGTCCCGCTCCCGCGGCGCGCGCCCCCCGCAGCCGTGATTGCGCGGTGCTCCGAAGCACGATGCCGCCCGGCGCGGTTGCGCCGCCGCGACGGCCCGTGCTACATTGAACATGCATCGTGTTTGCATCTTTGACCGGCGCGCAGGCGCCCCCGCGCGTGACGGGGATCCGCACGCGCGGCCGCCCCCGCGTGCCCGGGGGCACGCCCGACGACCGGCCCGACCGACGGAGGAGAACCGATGGCGAACCGCATCATGCTCGCGATCATCGCGGTGCTGCTCCTCGCCGTGGCGGCGATGGCCTACATCTTCCTCGTGGCCGGGACGACGGCGAAGGCCGAGGACGGCCGCACGGCGATCGTGCTCGCCCCGGGCGAGCGGGCGTTCGTCCTCGGCGAGATGCGCGGGTTCGTCGCCGGCCTCGAGCGCATCGCCGAGGCGCTGTCGCGCGACGACATGATGGGCGTCGCCGACGCCGCGCGCCCGATGGGCACGCAGCGGACCCACGACGTGCCGATGGCGCTGATGGGCAAGCTGCCGCTCGAATTCAAGACGCTCGCGCTCGCCACGCATCGCTCGTTCGACGCCCTCGCGGCGGACGCGCAGGACGGCGGGACGCCGAAGAAGGCGCTCTCGCAACTCGCCGATGTGCTGCAGAAGTGCGTCGCATGCCACGCCGCCTACCAGTTCGCCACGCCGAAGGGCACGTAGCGGCATCGCGCGCTCCCGCGGACGGCTCGCGGTCGCGCGCCCTGCTCGCGCCGCACGCGCTGTTCTTTCCCGCCGCGGCCTGGTACGCCGCCATCGCGCTCCCGTGGAGCGTGCTCGCGATGACCGGCGCGTTCCCCGCGCCGGCGTCGATCTCGAGTCCGCTCGGCCACGCGCACGAGATGCTCACGGGTTTCGCTCTCGCGGTGGTCGCGGGACACCAGCTCCCGCCGATGACGCGCATGCGCGCGGGCTCGCTGTTCGGGCTGTGGGCCGCGGCGCGGTTCGCCTTCCTCGCGCTCCCCCTCGGCGTCGCCTTCGCTTTCGACGCCGCCTTCGCGATCGTCCTCGCGCTCAACATCGCGCCGCGGCTCTTCCGGGCCGCGAAGAAGCTGCGCAACCAGGGATTGCCGGCGGTCCTGACGATCCTGTGCCTCGGCGCGGTGGCGTTCGACGTCGCGATGCTCGCCTCCGGCATCGCCGCGCTCCGGACCGCGGCGGTCGCGATCGTGCTCTCGCTCGCGGCGCTGATGCTGTTCATGGGAGGGCGCGTCATCGCGCCGGCGGCGGCCGGGCAGCTCTACCGGCAGGGCGGATCGCTGTCGGCCCGCGTGCAGCCGAGGATCGAGGGCGCCCTGCTCGTCGTCCTGGCCGCCGCCCTGGTGTTCGCGGTATGGCCCGACGGCGACGTTCCGATGCGTGTCGCCTGCGCAGCCGCCGGGGTTCTCGCGCTCGTTCGCCTGCTGCGGTGGCGGCTGTGGGCGTGCAGGGGCCGCCCCGACCTCCTGTGCCTGGGCGCCGGCTACGCCTGGCTCGGCCTGGGTCTCCTCGCGGCAGGCGCGACCGAACCGGGCCTCGCCCGGACCGCCGCGTGGCACCTCATCACCATCGGCGCACTCGGCACGCTGACGCAGAACGTGATGGCGCAGACGCTGCTCCTCAAGGCGCGCCGCGCGCCGGCGGCCGCGTGGACTCCGTCGGCCGCGACCGCGCTC
>DAOMBL010000177.1:0-6963 GCA_035427325.1 Casimicrobiaceae bacterium | reverse complement strand
GTCGTGCGGTCCGCCCGGATCGCGTCACGTTCGCGCAAGGAGAGAACCATGGGCGTCAGGCTCGCAGTCGTCTACTACTCGACCTACGGCACCAACCACGAGATGGCGTCGATCGCCGCCGAGGCCGCGAAGTCCGCGGGCGCCGAAGTGCGGCTGCTGAAGGTGCCCGAAACCGCGCCCGCCGACGTGGTGAACAAGGTCGATGCCTGGAAGGCAACCGCGGAGAAGACCGCGCACGTCCCGGTCGCGACGCCGGCCGACCTGGAGTGGGCCAACGCCTACCTGTTCTCGGCGCCGACGCGCTTCGGCGTGCAGGCGAGCCAGATGCGGGCGTTCATCGACACGCTCGGGGGGCTGTGGGCCAAGGGCGGATTGTCCAACAAGGCGGTGTCCGCCATGACCTCCGCGCAGAACGCCCACGGCGGGCAGGAACAGACGCTGGTGTCGTTCTACGCCACGATCATGCACTGGGGGAGCATCATCGTCGCGCCGGGCTACACCGACCCGGTCATCTACAAGACCGGCGGCAATCCCTACGGGTTCAGTCACAACGCGGGCGCGCCGTTCACCGACGACGACCGGGCCGCCATCGGCCACCAGGCGCGCCGGCTGGTCGACGTCGCGCGGAAACTGGCCGCGTAGCGACTGCCGGGGTCCGTTCGTCGCGGACCCGGAATCACGACCACCCGAGCGCCTGGTCCGCAGCCTCGCGGCAGAGCGGCAGGTCAGGCTGCGTGCGTGTCCTGCCGAGTTCGCGCCGCGCTGCCTGCAGCGCGCTGCGGAGCCCTTCCTCGACGGTCGGGTGGTAGACCGGCATCTGCAGCATGGTGTCGACGGTGGCGCCCTGCTGGATCGACCAGGCGACGAGGTGCAGCAGGTGCTCGGCGTCCGGGGCGACCGCTTCGGCGCCCAGCAGGCGGCCGCTGTCGGCCGCGACGTAGAGGTGCATCAACCCGGCGTTGCGTCCGGCCATCACCGCGCGTCCCTGGCGCGCAAAGCTCGCCGAACCGACGACCACGCCCGAGGCGGGCAAATCCCGGTGGGCGAGGCCCGCCCGGCCCGCGCCGGGTTCGGTGAAGACGATGCCGAGCGGCACGCGCCTCGCGAGGCACTCTGCGCGCGGGTTGAGCGCGTGGTGGGCGGCGATGCGTCCCTCGTCGGCGGCTTCGTGCAGGAGCGGCCGCAACCCGCTCACGTCGCCCGCGATGTAGATCGGCAGGTCGCCGATCCGCAGGGTGGTCGCGTCGAAGGCCGGCATGCCGTGCGCGTCGAGGTCGACGCCCAGGACCTCGAGGCCCAGGCCCTCGAGGTTGGGTCGGCGTCCGAGCGACGCGAGCACCCAGTCGCCCTCGACGACCTCGCCGCCGGCCTCCCCGCGTACTCCGCCGTCGGCGCGGCGCACCGACACGTCGACGCCGGTCGCGACGCCCGCCATGCTTCGTCCGAGCGCCTCGACGAGGCTCGCGTTGACCGCCGGATCGGACAGCCCGGCCACCTGCGGCCCGCGCGTGAACGCGTGCACTTCGCAGCCCAGGTGCGCGAACGCCTGTCCGAGTTCGACGCCGATCGGGCCGAGCCCGACGACGGCCATCCGTCGACCGGGCGTGGCCAGTTCGAACACCTCGTCGGAGGTCGCCAGGCGATCGCCCAGAATCTTCCACGCGTCCGGGACGATGGGCCGGGATCCCGTGGCGATGATGACGGCGTCGGCCTCGATCCGCTCGCCGTTGACCTCGAGCGTGCCGGCATCGAGGAAGCGCGGCCTGCCGTGGATGCTGCGCTCGCCGAGTTCGGTCGCGGCCCGCTTGGCTCCGGCGGTGAAGCGGTCGCGCAACCGGCGCACGTGCGCCATCACGGCCGCCAGGTCCGGTTCGAGCGCCGCGGTCCCCCGGATCCCGGCGTCCTCCAGCCAGCCGCGCCTCGCGTAGGCGTGCGCGACTTCGATCAGCACCTTCGATGGCATGCAGCCGACGCGCGCGCAGGTCGTGCCGTAGGGGCCGTCGTTGACCAGCAGGACATCGTCGGTGTGACGCTGCGCCTCCTTGAGTGCCGTCATGCCGGCCGTGCCGGCGCCGAGGATCGCGATGCGTACTCTCCGGGTCATGTTCGTCCTCGTATTCCTTCGATTGCGCCGAGGTGCGGCACGAGCGCGGTCCCGCTTTCGTTGGCGTGCGCCGGGCGTTCCGCCTTCGAGTCCTGTGTGGTGTGTCGGGGCGGCGGCGAGCGTTCCGGCGATCGGTCGCCGGCAAGTCGGACATGGGCATCGACCGGCTCGAACCTGGCGGAAGGGGTGGGATTCGAACCCACGAACGGTTGCCCGTTGCCGGTTTTCAAGACCGGTGCCTTCGACCGCTCGGCCACCCTTCCGTCCCTGCAAGGCGTGAGCATAGCCCGACGCCGCGTCGGGCCCGGATCCGGCATGTCCGGGCCGCGCCGGGCGTGCGCCAATCCCTTGATTTCCGGCACGGGCAGCGCAAGATTGCGGAGCGCGTCCCGGACCGGAACCGCGCCGCCGGCGTCGAACTTCCGGGGTTTCTGCTAGTCTATGCCGTAGGGACCCGTGTCGGGTCCGTCTAGGAGGGTGCACATGGATCCGAAGTTTGAACCCGTCATGGCCTCGGGCCGCGATGCGGCCGCCCGCCGCCCCGCGCCGATCCCGGGCGGATTCGAGACGACCCAGGTCGAGCGCCACCGCGTCCTGCGCAACACCTACTGGCTGCTCGCGATCTCGCTGCTGCCCACGGTGGCCGGCGCGTGGATCGGCATGCAGATGAATTTCGCGGCGCTCTTCAAGGCGGCGCCGATCATGACGCCGCTCCTGATGTTCGCGGCGATGCTGGGCTGCCTGTTCGCCGTCACGCTGCTCCGCAACAGCTCATGGGGCGTCGCCGCACTGCTGGGCTTCACGTTCGTGTCGGGGGTGTTCCTGACGCCGATCCTGTCGGTGGCGGCGGGCCTCCGGAACGGCGGGCAGCTCGTGGCGCTCGCGGGCGGCATGACCGCGGCGATCTTCTTCGCGATGGCGACGATCGCGACGGTCACGAAGCGCGATTTCGGCTTCCTCGGCAAGTTCCTGTTCGTCGGGCTGATCCTGCTCGTGGTCGCCTCGCTCGCCAACCTGTTCTTCCAGGTGCCGGCGGTCTCGCTCACGATCTCGGCGGTCGCGGTGCTGCTGTTCTCCGCCTACCTGCTGTACGACGTGAGCCGCATCGTCAACGGCGGGGAGACGAACTACATCGTCGCGACGCTCGGCATCTTCCTCAACCTGTACAACATCTTCATCAGCCTGCTGAACCTGCTGATGGCGTTCTCGGGCCAGCGCGACTGACCCGGGTTCCGACGGCGATCGCGGGGCGAGGCGACTCGCCCCGTTTCCTTTGGTGCGGGCGGAACGTTCCGCACCGGCGCGGCAGCGCCGCGACTCGAACGCCGGCAGGCTCCGGCAACTCCGTCCGATCTTCCCCGCGAGCATCGTCGCGGACCGCGTGCGCGCCGTTCTACGCCCCGGCCGCGTCGCGCACGAACAGCGCCAGCGACTCCACGTGCGCGGTGTGCGGGAACATGTTGACCACGCCTGCGGACGCGAGGACGTAGCCCTGCTCGTGGACGAGCACCGCGGCGTCGCGGGCGAGCGTCGCCGGATTGCAGCTCACGTAGACGATGCGCCGGGGCGCCGCGTCCTCGGCCGCGGAGGGCAGCGCCTTCACGAGTTCGACCGCGCCTTCGCGCGGCGGGTCGATCAGCACCTTGTCGAGCGGCAGGAGCGGGGCGATCGATGCCGGTGTCGCCGCGAACAGGTTCGCTGCCGCGAAACTCGCCCGCTCCGCGAGACCGTTGCGCGAGGCGTTGGCGCGCGCCCGCGCGACGAGAGGCTCGCTCCCCTCGATGCCGATGACGTTCGCGCCGCGGCGCGCGATCGGCAGCGTGAAGTTGCCCAGCCCGCAGAAGAAGTCGGCCGCGCGCTCGCCTTCGCGCGGGTCGACGAGCGCGATCGCGCGACGCACGAGCGCCTCGTTCACGCCCGGGTTCACCTGCGTGAACTCGGTGGGCGAGAACGGCAGCACGAGCGCGAACTCGCGGAGTTCGTAGGCGAGCCCGGGATCGGCGGGGTCGAGCGGCGCGGCGCTGCCCGGACCGCCCGGCTGCAGCCACAGCGACACCGCGTGGCGTGCCGCGAAAGCCCGGAGCGACGCCTCGTCGGCGGGCGTCGGCGGGTCGAGCACGCGCAGCACCAGGACGAGGTGCTCGCGCGAGGGGTCGTCGGCGCGCGCGCCCTGCGCCACCTCGATCTGCGGCAGGCGGTCGCGGATCGACAGCCCCGCGACCAGGTCGCGCAGGAGCGGAAGCAGGTCCGACACGCGCGGCGGCAGCACGTGGCACTCGCGCATGTCGGCGACGTAGCTCGACTTGCGCTCGTGGAAACCCACCAGCACGCCGCCCTTCTTCGGCACGTGGCGCACCGACAGCCGCGCACGCGTGCGGTAGCCCCACGCCGGGCCGTGGAGCGGAGGAGCGAGCAGCGCGGGCTTCACCCGGCCGATGCGCGCGAGCGCGTCCTCCAGCGTGCGCTGCTTGGCGGCGACCTGGAGCGGGAGCGTGGCGTGTTGCAGCGTGCAGCCGCCACAGGCGCCGAAGTGCGGGCAGCGCGGAGCGACGCGGTCGGGCGCGGCGCGCTCGATCGCGGTGGCGCGTGCGAGGTCGAAGCTCGGCTTGCGCTTGACGATCGCGATCGCCGCGGTCTCGCCGGGCAGCGCGCCCTCGACGAAGACGGTCTTGCCCTCGATGCGCGCGACGCCGCGTCCTTCGAAGTCGAGCGCGACGACGTCCGCGCGGATCATGGGGCCCCGGCCCGAGGGAAAGCTGGATTCTACCGGGCCGTGCCGGCGGCCGCGCCCGAAGTAGAATTCCCGGATGCGCCTGCTCGCCATCGACTGCTCGACCGAGCGGCTCTCCGTCGCCTGCGGGGACGGGCGGAGCTTCGTCGTGCGCGACGAACCCGCGGGCCAGGCGCACGCGGAGCGCGCGCTGCCGCGCGTCCGCGAGGTGCTCTCCGAGCAGGGCTGGTCGCTCGGCACGCTCGACGCGATCGCGTTCGGCGCCGGCCCCGGATCGTTCACCGGCGTGCGCATCGCCTGCGGCATCGCACAGGGACTCGCGCTCGGCGCCGGTCTCCCGCTGGCGCCGGTCGGCACGCTCGAGGCGCTGGCGCAGGAAGCCTGGCGCGTTCACCGCGCGGACGACGTGTTCGCGTGCCTGGACGCGCGCATGCGCGAGGTCTACGTCGGCGCGTACCGGCGAGCGGGCGAGTTCGCCTGGATCGAGACCGGCGCACCGGCGGTCATGAAGCCCGAAGCGGTCGCCGCCGCGCGGACGCCGGCCTTCGGCGTCGGCGACGGCTTCGCCGTCCATCCGGCGCTCGCCGCACGCGTCGGTCTCGAGCGCATCGACGCCACGCTTGCCCCCACCGCGCGCTCGATCGGCGAACTCGCCTCGCCGCGCGTCGCGCGCGGCGAGACGGTCGCGCCCCGCGACGCGCATCCGGTCTACGTTCGCCACCGCGTCGCGCTCACCGCCGCCGAGCGAGCTGCGGGCGCGACGCTCTGAGGACAGGGACGGCCGACTCCATGGCCACGATCGTCCGCGCGTCCGGCCAGCGTGCCGCCGTCGCCTGGCGGCCGCTGGAAGAGCAGGACCTCGCCTACGTCGCCGCGCTCGAGCGCGGGATCCACGCGGTGCCCTGGACGCTCGGCAATTTTCGCGACGCGCTGGCCGCCGGCTACTGCGCGCGGGTCGGCGAGCGCGAGGGCCGCATCGTCGTGTTCGGCGTGCTGATGCTCGCGCCCGGCGAGGCGCAGGTGCTGAACCTCTCGGTCGTCTCCGATGCAAGGCGCCAGGGCCTGGGGCGTGCGCTGCTCAACCAGCTCCTCGACGTCGCGGCGCGCGCGGGCGCGGAGCAGTGCTTCCTGGAGGTTCGCGTATCCAATGCCCCTGCGCTCGCGCTGTACGCGGCCGAGGGCTTCGTGCCGATCGCGCGGCGCGACGACTATTATCCGGCGACCGCGACTGCGCCGCGCGAAGATGCGCTGGTGCTGCGCTGCGATCTCTCGCGGCGTGTCCGGGACGCGACCTAGATGGCCACGCGCGCCGAGATCCTGCGAGAACTGAAGCTCGCGCCCGAATGGCGGCTTCGCGGGCGCGCGGATCCCGCCGACGCCGTCGATGCGCCGGCACATGACGGCGCGGCGGAACGGATCGCCGTGGCCGCGGATGATCCGGCGGCGCGCAGCGCGCGCATCGCCGGGCTCGACTGGGACGCGTTCGATGCCGATGTCGCGGCGTGCACCGCCTGCGGCCTGTGCCGCACGCGCAACCGGACGGTGCCGGGCGTCGGCGACCGCGAAGCCGACTGGCTGTTCGTCGGCGAGGGGCCCGGCGCCGAGGAGGATGCCCGGGGCGAGCCCTTCGTCGGCCAGGCGGGCCGGCTGCTCGACAGCATGCTCGCCGCGCTCGGCATGAACCGCCACGACCGCGTCTACATCGCGAACGTCGTCAAGTGCCGCCCGCCGGGCAACCGCACGCCCGAGCCGGGCGAGGCCGACGCCTGCCGTCCGTACCTCGAACGCCAGATCGAACTCATCCGCCCGAAGCTCATCGTCGCGCTCGGCAAGAGCGCCGCGTCGCTGCTGCTTCGCACCGACGCGACGATCGCGAGCCTGCGCGGGCGGCGCCACCTCTACGGCGAGACGCCGCTGGTCGTGACCTACCACCCGGCCTATCTGCTTCGCAATCTCCCGGACAAGGCGAGGGCCTGGGAGGACCTGCTGTTCGCGCGCCGTGTGGCGGCGTCCGGCGCGCCCGCCGGACCGCCGGGTGCATGAGGACCCCTTGCGCGGAGGCGCCCCTGCCCGCATAGTGGGGATCGCGCGCGAAGGGCGCGCCGCCCACCCTGGAGACATCATGCTG
>DAOMBL010000176.1:0-6979 GCA_035427325.1 Casimicrobiaceae bacterium | reverse complement strand
CGGTCGATCGCGCTCCGGAGGTCCTCGCCGTCCTGCTGCCCGCGCTGCCGCAGCGCATGATCCGCGTACTGGATGCCGAGGCCGGGAAGCGGCGACGGAGCGCGCACGCGCGTCGACAGGTAGAGCGCGGCGAGTTCCCGGCCGATGACGCTGATCGACCAGCCGTCGGTGACGATGTGGTGCATCGTCAGGAGCAACCAATGCTCGTCGGCGGAAAGCCGCAGGAGCCGCGCGCGGACGAGCGGCCCGCGCGCGAGGTCGAACGGCACCTCGTGCTCGCCTCGCGCCCGGCGGCGCGCTTCCTCCAGGCGCTCGCCGTGTGGCAGCGCACCGAGGTCCTCGACGTCGAGCGCCAGTTCCAGCGCGGCCATGACGATCTGCACCGGCACGCCGTTCGCGAGTCCGAAGCGCGTGCGCAGCGCCTCGTGCCTTCGCACGACATCGTTCAGCGCGCGCCGCAGCGCGAGGACATCGAGCGCCCCCGTCAGGCGCAGCGCGACCGGCTCGTTGTAGGTCGGCTCGCCGGGGTGGAGGCGCTCGGCGAGCCAGAGCCCCTGCTGCGCGAACGACAGCGGCGCCGTTCTCGCCACGGCATCGTCCGACGCGCCCGAGGCGGCGGGCCGCGCGCGCCCGGCTTCTTCAGATGCGCTCAACTCGGCTCGCCTCCGATCGCAGGTCGATGGGGGATCGCCACCCGTCAGGCGACGAAATGGCGCACGCCAGCCGCCAGGACAGCGTAGCGCGCGAACTTTCCGATGCCAATCGCCAGCGCCGCGAGCCGCCAGTCGTGCCGGAGCCAGCCGGAAGCGACGCAGAGCGCGTCCCCGATCACCGGCACCCACGACAGGAGCAGGGCGGCCACCCCGTAGCGCCGCCCGAGTGCCACGGCGCGCGGCGCGAGCTTGCCACCGCCCCCCTCCGGAATCAACCGGCCCAGCGCCCAGGACGTCATGCCGCCGAGCGTGTTGCCCGCCGTCGCGACGCCGATCGCCGGCCAGAGAAGCGACGGCGTCGAGGCGACGAGCGCGCCCAGCACGAGTTCGGAGTTGCCCGGCAGGATCGTCGCGGACACGAAGCTCGACACGAACAGCCCCGCGAGGGCCGTCTCGGCGCCGCTCATCCCGAACCGTGGTCGACGATCATCGCGGCCGCGAGGTTAGCACCCCCCTCGCGTATGCGCATGGCGCCGCGCGATGCAGTAGAGTCTCCCCCGGTCATCCTCGAAGGGACATTCCGTGGAAGTCGAACCGCCGCGCACGATGGACGAGGCGCTCGCGCTCGCGGCGCGGCGACGCGGCAGCCATCCGGCGATCGTGGAGGACGGCCGCGAACTCGCCTACGACAGCTTCGACGCGAGGGCGAGCGCGATCGCCGCGCAGCTGCTCCGCCACACGAACGGAGCCTCCCGGTGCGTCTGCCAGCTGATCGAACGCCGCGTCGACGCGATGCCCGCGCTCTTCGGCTCGATGCGGGCCCGGTGCGAGGCGGTGCCGCTCGACCTCGACGACCCGGACGATCGCCTGCGGGCGATCGTCGCCGCCTGTGCGCCCGCAGCGATCCTCGCCGCGCCCGCGACGCTCGACCGCGCCCGCGCGCTCGCCCCCCCGGGCTGTGCCGTCCTCGATTCGACGTCGCTGCC
This sequence comes from Casimicrobiaceae bacterium, assembly GCA_035427325.1. Classification (GTDB taxonomy): domain Bacteria; phylum Pseudomonadota; class Gammaproteobacteria; order Burkholderiales; family Casimicrobiaceae; genus VBCG01. The sequence goes on along the minus strand of DAOMBL010000176.1, from coordinate 5,340 downwards.
CGGGCCGGACCGCGGGTTCTTGTGGCCGGCCGTCGCGCCGGACGATCTCGCGCTCTGCCACTTCACGTCCGGGTCGACCGGCGCGCCCAAGGGTGTCCTGCAGACGCACCGCAATCTCGTCCGCTACGCCGGGGCCTACGTCGACGCCCTTCGCGTCGAGGCCACCGACCGTCACAGCTGGATGTTCAAGCTGTCGTTCAGCGCTTCGGTCCCCACCGCCTTCGGCATGATCGTCGCGGGCGCCACGCTGGTCGCCTACGACCTTCGAGCCCGTGGCGTGAGCGCGCTTCCGGCCTGGCTCGCGCGCGAGCGCGTCAGCGTGCTGCACGCCCCGCTCATGGCGCTGAGGGAGATGCTCGAGCGCATGCCGCCCGGCGAGCGTCTCGACGGCCTGCGCGCCGTGCAGATGGCCGGGCAGGCCCTGTTCGAAGGCGACCTCGAGCGGCTTCGGGAGCGCGTCCGTGACGGCTGCCGGATCGTCTACCGGCTCGCGTCGACCGAGCACAACATGACCACCTTCCACGTGATCCCGCCGGAGGGCGCGCGATCGACGGGCGGCGTCATCGCCGTCGGCAGGCCGCCCCTGGGCACGCGCATCGAGATCGTTCGCGACGACGGCACGGCGGCGGCGATCGACGAGGTCGGCGAGGTCGTCGTCGTGTGCGCACACGTATCGCCCGGCTACCGGGGCGCGTCCGACACCGACGCCGCTGCGTTCGCTCCCGATCCGGACCACGCGGGGATGCGCCGCTTTCGCTCGGGCGACCTCGGGCGCCTGGACGCGGACGGCATGCTCACGCTCGCGGGACGGCGCGGGAGCCGCGTGCGGGTCCTGGGCCATACGGTGGACCTGATCGAGGTCGAATCCGCACTGGCCCGATGCATCGGCGTGCGCGAAGTCGCGGTCACCGTGCCTTCCGGCGACCCCGACCGTCTCGTCGCGTACGTGGTCGCCATGGAAGGCGCGACGATCACCGCCGCGAGCCTGCGGCGCGACCTCGCCACCCGGTTGCCGCGCTACATGCTGCCGGGCGCGTTCGTGTTCCTCGACGCGCTTCCGGTCAACCGCAATGGCAAGGCGGATCGCCTGGCGCTCGCGGCCCGGGGCGTCCCGGTCCGACGGACCGCGGGGCTCGTGCCGCCGCGCGACGAACGGGAGCGCGCGATCGCCGCGATCTTCGAGGACATGCTCGCGGTGTCGCCGGTCGGTCGCGACGACGATTTCTTCCTGCTCGGCGGTGACTCGCTCGCGCTCGCCGACCTGCAGGCGCGCATCCGGGACGCCTGCGGCGTCGCGCTCGCGATGTTCGATGTCGATATGACGCCGGCAGGGCTCGCCGCCCAGGTGCGGCGGGAAGGTACGGCCGCTCCCGCACCGCTGATCCTGCCGCTGCGCGAAGGCGGCGATGCGCCACCGCTGTTCTTCGTGCACGGGCGGCTGGGGCAGGCGCCGGTCAGTCCCCGGCTGGTGCGGCTCCTGGGCGAAGGACAGCCGGCGTGGGCGATCCGCGCGCGCGGCCTGGACGGCGTGAGTCCGCCGCACGACACGATCGAGGCGATGGCGCTCGACTACCTCGTCGAGATCCGCAAGCTCCGTCCCTCCGGCCCCTACCTCCTCGGATCCCTGTGTGCGGGCGCCTTCGTCGTCGCCGAGATGGCGCGGCGGCTCAAGCGCCAGGGCGAGCATGTTCTTCCGCTCCTGTTCATCGATCCGCCGGAGACCACGTTCCCGATGTCTGAGGCGGCGATGACCGACGAGCGGGTGATGGCGCGCCTGCGCAACCGGGAGAAGGAGTGGGATCGGGGGGATTCGCTCGACGACCCCGGGTACGCCCGGGCGTCGATCCGTACCGCCGTGGCCTTCGAGCGCGCGATCGCGAATCATCGCCCGCGCGGGTACGGCGGCCCGGTCGTGCTGCTCGCGAGCGGCCACCGTGCGAGTCGAACCGGCATCGACCAGATCCGGCGCCTCTATCCCCGCGCGGAGCGGATCGAGATCGGGGGCCTGCACTCGTCGGTGATCGATCCCGACAATCCGGCGCTGGCGCAGGCGCTGTCGGCGTTCCTCGCGCGGGTGCGCGAGGAAGCCCGCGCCTTGCGCGCATCCTGATCCGGGCCATGTGCGCCGAGACGCGCGAGAGCTGGACCGAGGACAGGCGCCACCTCGACATGGACATGCTGCGGGAAACGCGCAAGGAGCAAATGCAATAGGCGGCTTGAACCTCGGGCCACGACCACCCTGCTGCACAACCTGACGGGCACCACCCGGAATGGAGGTCATCGAAGCATGTCGGCGGCTGCGCCATCGCAAGCCTTCGGAGCGCGCTTCGAGGCCGTCGTGCGGCGTCGGTCCTCTCACCCGGCGCTCGTCGGCGAAGGCCGCTCGCTCGACTACACGGCGCTCGAGGCGACGACACGCGCGATCGCCCGGCGCATCGAGACCGCTGCCGCAGGCAAGTCGGGCTTCGCCGCGCTCCACTTCGAGCGCAAGACGCCCTGCCTCCAGGCGATGCTCGCCGCGTTGCGCTGCGGGCGTGCCTACGTGCCGCTCGATCCGGTCGATCCCGACGAGCGCCTGCGCTTCGTGCTCCGGGATTGCGAACCCGCGGTGCTCGTCACCGAGCCTCTCCTCGCAGAGCGCGCCCGAGCGCTCGCCGCAGGCGCCTGCCCCGTCGTCGTGGTCGACGGCGACGAACCGCCGGACCCCGCCTATGTGCTCCCCCGGATCGACGATTCGACGCTCGCCTACGTGCTCTACACCTCGGGCTCGACCGGAACGCCGAAGGGCGTGACTCAGACGCAACGCGGCATCCTGTACTTCGCGGACGCTTACGCGAAGCGCCTGTCGATCCGCGAGGACGACCGGCTGTCGCACCTGTGGCCGACGGGATTCGCCGCCTCGAACCTGCATTTCTACGGCGCGTTCCTCGCCGGAGCGACGCTCTGCGTCTACGACATGCGTCGCCGGGGCATGCCCGGACTTCGCGCCTGGCTCGAAAGCGAGCGCGTGAGCGTGGTCCACACGTTCCCCACGGTCTTCCGCGGCCTGTGCGCGTCGATGGAACCCGGCGAGCGCTTCGCGCATCTCCGCGCGATCGACCTCGCCGCCGAGGCGGTCTACGCGAGCGACCTCGCGCTGTTCGAGGCGCGCATGCGCGAGGACGCGATCTTCGTCGTCCAGCTCGGATCGACCGAGTCGGACGTCCTCGCCCAGCGCGTGTACCGGCGCGGCGAGCGCGCGCCTGCGCACGCGCTGTTGCCGGTGGGCACGCCGCCCGAGGGCCTCTCGATCGCCATCCGCCGCGACGACGGCAGCGACGCGCCGCGCGGCGAGGTCGGCGCCATCGCGGTCTGCGGCCCGGCGGTCAGCCCGGGGTACTTCCGGCGCCCGGATCTCGACGCGCAGATGCTCCCCGCCGATCCGCACCGCCCGGGCTCGCGCTGCTACCTGGGCGGCGATCGCGGCTGGATCGACGAGGACGGCTCGCTGCACTTCGTCGGCCGCGCCGGCAGCCGGGTGAAGATCCGCGGGCACTCGGTCGACTTGGCCGAAGTCGACGCGGCGCTTGCCGCGACCCGCGGCATCACGCGCGCCGTCGCGCTCGCGACATCGGCGAACCCGGGCGAGGAGGCCGACCGGATCGTCGCCTATGTGAGCATGGTTCCCGGCGCCTACGCCGACGCCCGCGCGCTGCGCGCGGAACTCGCGACCCGGCTGCCGCGCTACATGCTGCCGTCGGCCTTCGTATTCCTCGACGCGCTGCCGGAAACCGCCACCGGCAAGGTCGACCGCCAGGCGCTCGCACGCCTCGTGCCTCCCGAATCGACGCGCGCGCCCGTATCCACGGACGCGCCGGCGAACGAACTCGAAGCGGCGATCCTCGCGCGGCTGCGCGAAGTGCTGCGCGCGCCGACCGCAGGCATCGACGACGACTTCTTCGCGCTCGGCGGCGACTCGATCCGCGCTGCCGAACTCGTCGAACGCCTCGCGCGTGACACCGGCAAGTCGCTCTCCGCCGCGACCCTCGTCGAAGCGCCGACGGCGCGTGCGCTCGCAAGCGCCTTTGCGAGCGCGCGGCCCCGGCCGGTCGACGTGGTCCGGCTGCGCGACGGAAGCGGGCCACCCTCGCTGTGGTGCATTCCCGGCATGCTCGGCGATCCGCTGTGGTTCCGCCCGCTGATCGCCCCGGTCGACGCGCACCAGCGCGTCGACGGCCTCTCGCTGGTGCGGCTCGAGGGAGACACGATCGCCGGAGCCGCCCGGCAGTGCGTCGACGCGATCCTCGCGAGCCAGCCCGACGGACCGTATCTCCTCCTCGGATACTCGGTCGGCGGCCTGATCGCGGTCGAAGCGGCCCGCGAACTGCAGGAACGCGGCCGCGTCGTCGCGTTCACCGCCGTTATCGACACCGTCGCCCCAGGGACGCGCGGCGGCTATCTCGACCACGAGGTCCGGTTCCGCGAGCTGTCCCCGCACCAGATGCTCGCCCGCGCGCGCCTCTACGCCCGGGCCCGCGTGCGCAGGGCGCTGCGGCACGCCCTGCGCCACCGCGATCCGGCGATCGCCGACCGACCGATCGAGGCGCTCGCGGGAATGCGCCATCGCATGCAGCCAAGCGTCCGCGCGCTCGTGGGCGCCGTGGGCCGCCATGTGCAGACACCGATTGCCCTCGAAGTCACCGTGTTCCGCGCGACCGACCCGCCGAGCCACTCCGACCCGGCGCTCGGCTGGGGTCGCTACGCGCAGCTCGGGGTGCGCAGCATCGCGATTCCCGGCAGCCACCTGAGTCTCATCGAGGCCGGGCGTGCGCGCGTGCTCGGCGCGCGGCTCGCCGAGGCGCTTCGCGACGTTCCTGTGCCCGGCCCAAGGCGAGCCTGGCCCGCGGATTGACCTATCCCGGCCCCGCGCCCTGACCTGCGCGGTCGAACCGGCGGCATCCGATCGCCTCGGCGACGTGATCCTCGCCGACCGTGTCCGCGCCCGCCAGATCGGCGATCGTACGGGCGACCTTGAGGATCCGGTGGTAGGCGCGCGCGGAGAGCGCGAGCTTCGCCATCGCGCGCGAGGCGAGCGCGCTGCCTTTGGCATCCGGCACGCAGTGCCTCGCCAGGTCTGCGACGGCGAGCCGCGCATTCGGACCGTTCTGGCGCGCGAACTGTCGCCCTCGTGCCGCGAGCACGCGCTCGCGCACGACCGATGAGGTTTCGCATCGCGAGGGCGCAGCGGCGACCGCGATCTCCTCGGGGGGCATCGCCCGCACCTCGATCGACAGGTCGATGCGGTCGAGGAGCGGTCCTGAGATTCGCGACCGGTAGGCCGCCACGCGATCGGGCGAGCAG
>DAOMBL010000175.1:0-7001 GCA_035427325.1 Casimicrobiaceae bacterium | reverse complement strand
GCCTGGCTGTCCGGGGGGGGAGGGGGCGCTGAGCGCGCAGCGGGGGGGCTGCCGGCGCCCGCCGACCGGCGGGCCGTCCCGAGGTCGATGCGCGGGCGCCGGGCCCCCTCGGGGGCGGCGCGCTGAGCGCGCTTCGGGGGGGGCTGCCGGCGCACGCCGACCGATGGGCCGTCCCGAGGTCGAATCGCGTGCGCCGTGCCCCCTCGGGGGGCGGCGCGCGCAGCGCGCTTCGGGGGGGGCATGAGCCAGAAGGCGCACTACTTCAAGCTCGGCCTGTTCGTGATCGGCGCGCTGGTCAGCGGCATCGTCGTGCTGCTGGTGATCGGTTCGGGGCGCTGGTTCGAGCGCAAGATCACCATCGAGACCTATTTCAACGAGTCGGTGCAGGGGCTCGACCTAGGATCGAAGATCAAGTTCAAGGGCGTGGTGATCGGCGAGGTGACGAAGATCTCGTTCACCTACGTCGTCTACCAGCAGGAACTGCCGATGGCCCAGCGCGCGCGCTTCGTGCTGGTCGAGGCGCAGATCCAGCCGAGGCTCGTCGGCGGCCGCGCGGCGGCGGGCGACATGACCGACCCGGTCAACGCGAAACTGGAGATCGAGCGCGGGTTGCGAATCCGGCTCACGCCGCAGGGCATCACCGGGACCTCGTTCCTCGAACTCGACTACGTCGATCCGCCTCCGCCGCTGTTGCCGATCGCCTGGACGCCCCGCAACCTGTACATCCCGAGCGCGCCCTCGACCGTCGCGCAGTTCGTGAACGCGGCCTCCGACATCCTGGACAAGCTGCAGCGCCTCGATCTCGCGGCTACGCTCGAGAACATCAATCGGCTGCTCACGACGACCCACGACCGCGTCGCCTCGATCGACACGAAGGGCCTGTCCGATCGCGCAGCGAAGGCGCTCGACCGGGTCGACACGACGCTTGCACGCGTCGACGGCACGCTCGCCGGACTCGATGCGAAGAAGATCGGCGACGAGGCGGGCGCGCTCCTCGCCGAACTGCGCCAGACCAACGCCGAACTGAAGGCGCTGGTCGGCGACCCGGCCTGGCGGAAGGTGCCCGAGGACACGGCGGCCGCGGCCGCGCGCATGCGGGAACTCGTCTCCGATCCGAAGCTCGCGGGCACGATCTCGCGTCTCGACCAGACGATGACCCGCGTCGCCCGCATCCTCGGAGGCGGCGAGCAGGATCTCGCGTCGACGATCGCGAACCTTCGGGCGATCACCGACAACCTGCGCGACCTCACCGAGGAAGCGAAGCGCTATCCGTCGAACCTCCTGTTCGGCGAACCCCCGAAACCGCTGCCGGGACGCCAGCCATGAGCCGAAACCTCGCCTCCGCGCTCCTCGCCGTCCTCGCTGCGACGGTGCTCGGGGCGTGCTCGATCACGCGTCCCGCACCGGTCAAGGAGATGTATCTGATCGAGCCACCGGCCGCCGCGGCGGTCGCGACCCCGAGTCCCCGGACCGCGCGCATCGGCACGGTGACGGTTGCCGCACCCTACCGCGACCGGGCATTCGTCGTGCGCGAGACCGACCTGCGCTTCGAGAACGATTTCTACCGCCAGTTCGCGGTCGCGCCCTCGGCGATGATCGCCGAGGCGATGGCGCGGTCGTTCGCCGAGGCGCGGGTGTTCGCGCAGGTCTTCCCGCCCGGCGCGCCGCCCGAGGCGGACCTCACGATCGACGCGTTCGTGGGCTCGCTCTACGCCGACAACCGCGACGCGAAGGCGCCCGCCGCGGAACTCGCGATCACGTTCTACGTGTCGCGGAGCGGCGGAACCGGCGCGCCGATCTGGTCGAAGACCTACAGCCGGCGCAGCCCGATGGCCTCGCCCTCCGCCGCGACCTACATGACCGCGCAGAGCGCGGCGTTGGGCGAGATCCTCGCGGAAGCGGCGCGGGACATGGCTGCCGAGCGCGCGCTGCGCTGAAAAGCAGGAAAAGTAGGGTCAGAAAAGTAGGGTCAAGAAAAGTAGGGTCAGACTCGACTTTCGGACAACGGACCCGTCGAGCCGCAGCAGTCGTGAAAGTCGAGTCTGACCCTACTTTTCCGAGCCGCAGCAGTCGCGAAAGTCGAGTCTGACCCTACTTTTCTGACCCTACTTTTCGACCCTGCTTTCAGAACCAGGGCTGCGTCGGCACGGCCTCGCGTACGGCGGGCGGATCCTCGGGCAACCGTGCGTTTCCCGCGGCGAGGTCGACCCAGCCGCCGCCCATCGACTTGTACAGGCTCACCGACGTGTTGAGCTGCGCCGTTCGATAGGCGACGAGGTTCAATTCGGCCGGGAACAGCGACTGTTCGGCCTGAAGGACGGTCGAGTAGGGCGCATAGCCGCCGTTGTACTGGAGGCGCGCGAGGCGAGTGTAGTCGGAGAGCGCGGCCACGAGCCGCTCCTGCGCCGCGACCTGCTCGCGGCCCTTCGCGTTGGCGACGAGCGCGTTGTCGACGTCGGCGAACGCGTTCTGGATCGCGAGCTGGTAGCTCTCGAGCGCCGCGCGCTGAGCCGCCTCGGCCTGGGCCACCTGTCCACTCACCGCGCCGAAGCTGAAGATCGGACCGGCGAGTTGCCCCGCGTAGCTCCAGATGCGCGACGGACCCTTGAACAGATCGGAGAGTTCCGGGCTCGCGAAGCCGAGCGCGCCGGTCAGCGTGATGCGCGGATAGTAGAGCGCCTTCGCCGCGCCGATCTGCGCGTTCGCGGCGACGAGCTGCTGCTCGGACTCCAGGAGATCCGGACGGCGCTCCAGCAGCGACGAAGGAAGGCCCGACGGCACGGCAGGCGGCGTCAGTTCCGCGATCGTCTTCCCGCGTGGAATCGGCCCGGGATTGCGGCCGACGAGGATCGCGAGCGCGGCCTCGGTCTGCGCGATCTGCGTCTCGATCTGCGGGATCTGCGCGGCCGCGGTCTCGTACTGCGAGCGCGCCTGCGCGACGTTCATCTGCGACACCTGGCCGTAGCGGAACTGCAGCTCGAAGAGCTTGACCGACTCGGCGTAGACGCCGAGCGTCTTCTTCGCGACCTCGAGCTGGCCGTCGAGCCCGCGCAACTGCAGGTAGTTCGTCGCGACGCCGGCCACGAGCGAGAGCACGACGCCGCGGCGGGCTTCCGCGGTGGCGAGCAGGTTCGCGCGCGCGGCCTCGCTCTCGCGCCGGATGCGTCCCCACAGGTCGAGTTCCCAGCTCACCGACAAGGCGGCCTCGTACGCGGAGGCCGGATTGTTCAATGCCGCGGCCACCTCGGGCCGCAACCCCGATTCGCTGGTGCGCTGGCGGCCGGCGGTGACGCCGTAGCCCACCTGCGGGAACAGCGACGAGCGCGCCTGCGTGAACAGGGCAGCGGCCGCCTCGACGTTCGCCGTCGCGACCTTCACGTTGCGGTTGTTCGCGAGCGCCTCGTCGATCAGGGCGTCGAGCACCGGGTCGCCGAACGCCTTCCACCACTCGGTGTTGGCGGTGTCCTTCACGTCCGCGGGCAGGTACTGGAAGCTCGCCGGAGCGTCGACCGCGGGCTTGCGGTAGTCCGGACCGACGGTGCAGGCCGCGAGGCCCGCGGCGATGACGAGGACGAGGCGCCGCACGTCAGTCATCGCCGTGGACGTCACTGCGGGCCGGTTCCGGGGCCGGCGGAGCGCCACCACCAGCCGCCTTCGCGCCCTCGCTGCGCTCCTTCATCCGGTCGAAGATGTAGAAGAACAGCGGGACGTAGAGCATCGCGAGCGTCGTCTCGCCGAGCATGCCGCCGATGATGCCGGTGCCGATCGAGTGGCGCGCGTTCGCGCCCGCGCCGGCCGCGAGCGCGAGCGGCAGCACGCCGACCGCGAACGCGAGCGAGGTCATGATGATCGGGCGCAGCCGCTGCTCGCCGGCGAGGATCGTCGCCTCCATGATCGACTTGCCCTGCTGGCGGAACTCGACCGCGGCGGTCACGCGCAGCACCGCGTTCTTGGCGCCGAGCCCGATCAGCACCAGGAGCCCGATCTGGAAGTAGACGTCGTTGTTGAGCCCGCGGAGCCACGCGAAGATCAGCGCGCCGAGGATGCCGAACGGGACCGCGGTCATCACCGCGCCGGGCAGCGACCAGGACTCGTACTGCGCCGAGAGCACGAGGAACACGATGATGAGGCCGAACAGGAACGCGATCGACGAGGTGCCGCCCGACTGCTTCTCGTCGAACGCGACGCCCGACCACGCGAACGTGTACCCGGGCGGCAGCGCCTCCCGCGCGACTTCCTCCATCGCCTTGATGGCGTCGCCGGAGCTGAACGCCGCCGTGTTGTTGCCGATGATCTTGGCCGCCGGGAAGCCGTTGAAGCGGGGCAGCATGTCCGGCCCCGAGGTCCACGACACGTCGACGAGCGCGGAGAGCGGGATCATGCTGCCGGAGCTCGACCGCGTGTACAGGCGAGTGAGGTCGCCCGGCACCTGGCGGTAGCGCGCGTCGGACTGCAGCACGACCCACCAGACCCGGCTGAACTGGTTGAACTGGCTCGCGGTGAGCGAGCCGAACTGCGCCTGGACGGCGCTGTAGACGTCCTGGATCGGAACGCCGAGCAGTGTCGCCTTGTCGCGGTTGACGGTCGCACGGAGCTGCTGGACGTTCGGACGGAAGGTCGATGCGAGCCCGGTCAGCTCGGGCCGCGCGCGCGCCTTCGCGAGGAATTCCTGCAGCACCTCGCCCAGGTGCGCCGGATCGCCCGCGCCGGTGTCCTGGATCCAGAATTCGAATCCGCCGGTGGTGCCGAGGCCGGGAATCGAGGGAGGGGCGATCGGCAGCACGAGCCCGCTCGTGATGCCCGAGACGTCACGGAAGAGCGTCGTCAGGATCGTGCGCGCGTTCTGCTCCTTCGCGGTGGCGAGCGACGCGTAGCGCTCCTCGAACGGCTTGAACGTGATGAACACCGTGCCGGCGTTGGTCTGCAGGCCCGCGTCGATGAGGCTGTAACCGGTGACCGAGGCGCGGTACTCGACGCCGGGGATCTTCGCGAGCGAGGCGTTGACCTCGTCCATCACCGCCTGCGTGCGCTCCATCGACGACGAGGTCGGCATCATGACCGCCGCCATGCCGTAGCCCTGGTCCTCCTGCGGCACGAACGCGGTCGGCAGGATGTGGAAGAAGTGCCAGATCGCGTAGAGGAACACCGCCAGCAGCGCGAACGCGACGAGCATCCGCGCGATCATGAACTCGACCGCGTGCCCGAAGGCGGCGGTGACGCGGTCGACCTGCCGGTTGAACCACCCGAAGAAGCCGGTGGTGCGGGGCGGGAAGTGCTTCAGCATCAGCGCGCACATCGCCGGCGTCAGCGTCAGCGCGACGAAACCCGAGACGGCGACCGACACGACGATCGTGATCGCGAACTGCTTGTACAACTGCCCGGTCGATCCGGGCAGGAACGCCGCCGGAACGAACACCGACGCCATCACGAGCACGACCGCGACGAGCGAGGTCCCGATCTCCTCCATCGACCGGATCGTGGCCTCCTTCGGCGCCATGTGGTGCTCGGCCATGTTGCGCTCGACGTTCTCGACGACGACGATCGCGTCGTCGACGACCATCCCGATCGCCAGCACCAGTCCGAACAGCGTCAGCAGGTTGATCGAGAAGCCCAGCGCGAGCATCCCGGCGAAGGTCGTGACCAGCGACACCAGGATCGCCACCGCGCAGATGAGCGTCGTGCGGAAACTCTGCAGGAACAGGTAGACGATCAGGACGACCAGCACCAGCGCCTCGAACAGCGTCTTGATCACCTCGTCGATCGAGATGCGGACGAAGTCGTTGGTGTCGAGCGCGATCGTGTAGTCGATGCCCTCGGGGAAGCGGGTCTTCATCTCCGCGAGGGTCTTGCGGACCGCGTCGGAGACCTGCAGCCCGTTCGCGCCCGGCTGCAGGTAGACCGCGATGAAGGTCGCCGGGACGTCGTTCAGCCGCGAATCGACGAGGTACTGCCGCAGTCCGACTTCGGCGCGCGCGACGTCTCCGATCCGCACGATCGCGCTGCCGTCCTGGCTCGCGCGCAGGATGATGTTCTCGTACTGCTTCGGGTCGGTGAACGGCGGCTGCGTGACGACCGGGACGGTCAGGTCGACCGGACTCGCGGTCGGTTGCGCGCCGACCTGCCCGGCGCCGAACAGCGCGTTCTGCGCGTTGACCGCGTTGGCGATGTCGCTCGTCGTGATGCCGAGCGAGGCCATGCGGTCCGGGTTCATCCAGATCCGCATCGCCTGGTCGGCGACGCCCATGATGTTCGCCTGGCCCGCGCCCTTGACGCGCTTGATCGCGTCGAGCACGTAGACGTTCGCGTAGTTCGCGACGAAGTCGCCCGAGTAGCGGCCGCCCTTCGGGTAGACCGCGACCAGCATCATGATCGACGACGACTTCTTCTGCACCGACACCCCGAGCTGCGTCACCGCGGTCGGGAGCTGCGGCAGCGCGAGGTTGACCCGGTTCTGCACCTGCACCTGCGCGATGTCGGGGTCGGTGTCGAGCGAGAAGTAGACGGTGAGGATCAGCTGGCCGTTCGACGAACTCGACGACGACATGTAGATCATGTTGTCGACGCCGTTGATCTGCGCCTCGATCGGCGCGGCGACCGAGTCGGCGAGCGTCTTCGAGTCGGCGCCCGGGTAGGTCGCCTGCACGGTGACCTGCACCGGCGTGATCGACGGGTACTGCTGGACCGGGAGGAACAGCATCGCGATGCCGCCCGCCATCACCAGCAGGACGGCGACGACCGTCGCGAAGATCGGCCGCTCGATGAAGAAGCGCGAGAACATGCGCGCGGCCGGTCAGTCGACGAAGAAGAGGTCGACGCGTCGCGCCATCGGCGCCGAGCCGTCGCCCACGACGTTCCCGGGCGGGCGCATGACGATGCGCGCGTCGGGCGCGCCGCCGGAGACGAGCGCTTCGCGCACCGCGACCGCGCGGCGCTTGGCCAGTGCGACGTTGGCCTCGTACTCGCCGGTGCGGTCGGTGTAGCCGGCGACCGCCACGCGCGGT
>DAOMBL010000174.1:3265-7031 GCA_035427325.1 Casimicrobiaceae bacterium | reverse complement strand
GCGCCGCGAGCTCGCGCACGAGCTGCCGGCCGGCCGCGCTTCGCAGGTCGATCGCGATCGATCGCTTGTTGCGGTTGGCGCAGAGGAAGTAGGCGGCGGTATCGGACTCGGCGCCCGTCGCCGCGTCGCGCACGAACGGCGGGCCCCAGTGGCGCGTGTCGTCGCCCTCGCCCGGGCGCTCGACCTTGATCACGTCGGCGCCCAGGTCGGCGAGCAGCTGGCTCGCCCACGGCCCGGCGAGGATGCGCGTCAGGTCGAGCACGCGCAGGTGCGACAGCGCGCCTGTCGCGCCCATCGCACCCACCGTGCCGGTCGCGGCCTCAGCCGCCGAAGGCGGCGATGCCGGTCTGCGCGCGCCCGAGGATCAGCGCGTGCACGTCGTGCGTGCCCTCGTAGGTGTTGACGACCTCGAGGTTGACCAGGTGGCGCGCGACGCCGAACTCGTCGCTGATGCCGTTGCCGCCCAGCATGTCGCGCGCGGCCCGGGCGATGTCGAGCGCGCGGCCGCAGGAGTTGCGCTTGAGGATCGAGGTGACCTCGACCGCCGCGGTCCCTTCGTCCTTCATCCGGCCGAGCCGCAGGCAGCCCTGGAGGCCGAGCGCGATGTCGGTCAGCATGTCGGCGAGCTTCTTCTGCACGAGCTGGTTGGCGGCGAGCGGCCGGCCGAACTGCTTGCGGTCGAGCGTGTAGCGACGCGCCGTCTGGTAGCAGTCCTCGGCCGCGCCGAGCGCGCCCCAGGCGATGCCGTAGCGGGCGCTGTTCAGGCAGGTGAACGGCCCCTTGAGGCCCCGCACCTCGGGGAACGCGTTCTCCTCGGGACAGAACACCCCGTCCATCACGATCTCGCCGGTGATCGAGGCACGCAGCCCCACCTTGCCGTGGATCGCCGGCGCCGACAGGCCCTTCGCGCCCTTGTCGAGCACGAAGCCGCGGATCTGGCCCTCCTCGTCCTTCGCCCAGACGACGAACACGTCGGCGATCGGGCTGTTGGTGATCCACATCTTGCTGCCGGTGAGCGAATAGCCGCCTTGCACCTTGCGCGCGCGGGTCACCATGCTGCCGGGGTCGGATCCGTGGTTGGGCTCGGTCAGGCCGAAGCAGCCGATCCACTCGCCGGTGGCGAGCTTCGGCAGGTACTTCTGCCGCGTGGCCTCGTTGCCGAACGCGTGGATCGGCACCATCACGAGCGAACTCTGCACGCTCATCATCGAGCGGAAGCCGGAATCGACCCGCTCGACCTCGCGCGCGACCAGGCCGTAGGACACGTAGTTGAGCCCGGGGCCGCCGTATTCGGCCGGGATCGTCGGGCCGAGCAGGCCGAGTTCGCCCATCTCGCGGAAGACCTTCGGGTCGGTCTTCTCATGGCGGAAGGCCTCCAGGATGCGCGGCGCGAGGCGTTCCTGCGAATAGGTCGCGGCGGCATCCCGGACCATGCGCTCGTCTTCGCTCAGCTGGGCGTCGAGGAGCAGGGGATCGTCGGCGTGGAACACGGGCTTCGGGGTCTTGGCGGACATGGCGTCGTACCTCGTCGTGTGGGTGCAGTCTCGAAGGCGCGGACGGCCGCCTCCGGTGGAAGGACTCGGACCGCGCGAGACGCGTCGGTCCCCGGAAAATGGAGTCAGGTCATGGTGTCGGGTGCGCGCGTACGCGGGCGGCGGCCGCCTCGAGGTCCGGCCACGGGGGTTTCCCGGGCGCGAAGCGCGAGCGCAGGTACGCCGCGAGCGAGGCGACCTGCCGGTCGGAGAGCGCGTCGCGGAACGCCGGCATGAATCCGATCTCGCGCGTCGCGGGCTCGCGCACGCCCTCGAGGATCGCGCGAAGCAGGTTGTCGGGCCGCGCGCTGTGCAGGCTCGAGTGGTGGGCGAGCGGCAGGTTGCGTCCCAGCAGCACCGGTCCGTCGCCGCCGTGGTGGCAGGCACCGCACGCTCCTTCGAAGAGCCTCGCGGCCTCGCCCGGCGCGGGGTCGTCCCGGGACGACGCGGCGAGCGAGCGCGCGACGGCCGAGGTGTCGCCGGCGGGCCCCTGGAACGACGCGAGATAGACGGCGATCGCGCGCACGTCGAACTCGGGAAGTGTCGCGAGGTCGCGCACGATCGGCGCCATCGGCCCCGCAACGCTTCCGTGTTCGAGCGAGTGGCCGAAGCGCAGGTAGCGGAACAGTTCCTCCTCGGTCCACGGCACCGGCGCGTGGCTCTGCGCCGTGAGCGGCGGCGCTTCCCAGCCCTCCACCATCGCGCCCGACAGGTAGGCGCTTCCGCCGCGCTCCGCACCGAGCACCGATCGCGGCGTGTGACAGGCGCCGCAGTGTCCCGGCCCCTCGACGAGGTACGCGCCGCGGTTCCACTGCTCGGATCGGGCCGGATCGGCGGCGAGCGCGCCGGGGTCGAGATGGAGCGCGTTCCACATCGCCATCGCCGGACGGACGAACGGGAACGGCAGGCCCTTCGACGGAACGTCGTGACGCACAGCGGGCTGCGACATCAGGTACGCGTACAGCGCGAGGAGGTCGTCGTCGGAGAGCTTCGTGAACGACGTGTACGGGAACGCCGGGTAGAGGTGGCGGCCGTCGCGCGAGATGCCTTCGCGCATCGCGCGCGCGAACGCCGGATACGACCAGGCACCGATGCCGGTCTGCGCGTCGGGCGTCAGGTTGGTCGTCACGATCGTGCCGAACGGCGTCTCCATCGCGCGGCCGCCGGCGTTCACGACGCCGCCGGGCGCGGTGTGGCACACCGCGCAGTTGCCTGCCGCCGCGATCGCGCGCCCGCGCTCCAGCGCCGCGGCAGTGAATAGGGAAGGATCGGGCGGACCCACGGGCGCGATCGACGCCCGGTAGCCCAGCACGCCGGCCGCCATGCCGAGCGCGCCCGTGACGAGCGCTCCGGCGACGCCCCACCAGCGACGCCTGCGCCTGGGTGCGTCGACGTTCACGTCCCGGGACCGTGCGGCGACGAGCGCAGGGGGGCGTTCGTCCGCGTCCGGAACGCCGAGGCCTGCGCGGACGACCTCCGGCGTGAACGGCGGTTGGCGGAAGCGGACGCCGGTGGCGTCGAAGATCGCGTTGGCGATGGCCGCGGTTCCCGGCACCGACGAGGACTCCCCGACGCCGAGCGGCGGTTCGTCCTGCCGCGGCATCGTCACCACTTCGATCACCGGTACTTCCCGAAAGCTCAGGATCGGGTAGGCGCCCCACTCGCGCGCCTCGGGTGCGCCCTTCGCATCGATCGGCACGCGCTCCTTCAGCGCACGGCTCGTCGTCTGGACGACGTTGCCGTGCACCTGGTGCTCCGCGCCCGCGGGATTGACGATCATTCCCGCGTCGTGGCCCACCACGACGCGGCTCACGTGCACCTCGCCGGTCCTGCGGTTCACCTCGACGTCGGCGACCCACGCCGACCACGACGCCCCGAAGCCGGGGAAGCGGCTGTGCACGTAGCGCGCATAGGCGAAACCCTGCCCGCGGGCGATGTCGCCTTCGATCCCCTGCCCCAGCGGCGCGGTGTGCCGAATCCAGCCCGCGCGCTCGGCGGTCGCCTTCACGAGTTCGATGGCGCGCGGATCGGTGAGGTGGCGGAGCCGGAATTCGACCGGGTCGGCACCGGCCGCGCTCGCCAGCTCGTCGATGTAGGACTCGTGCGCGAAGGAGTTGGGCAGCGCCGAGACGCCGCGCAGCCAGGAGGCTCGCAGGATCGGCGCCATGTCGTGCGCCGCGACGCGCAGCGCGCCGTAGTCGTAGGGCGGCACCGCGGTGCGATCGCCCATCTGG
>DAOMBL010000174.1:0-3255 GCA_035427325.1 Casimicrobiaceae bacterium | reverse complement strand
GAAGGCGACCGGTTCGGGCGCGACCTTGCCCGTGAGGAGCAGAGCGAGCGTCGGCGCGGCGTTCGACGGGTACGAGGTGGCGAAATCGTAGGCGACCGCCCTTCCGTCGGCGGAGAGTCCGCCGTTCACCTGCATCAGCTGCGCGGCGCCCTTCGGCTCCCACAGGTGCTCCTGCTCGCGCGTCAATTGCACGCGCACCGGGCGACCGGCGGCGCGCGAGAGCAGCAGGGCGTCGGCCGCGACGTCGTCGGCGCAGTTGCGGCCGTAGCAACCGGAGGCCTCGAGCCGGATCACCTCGATGGCCGGTGCCGGCAGCCCCGTGAGGAGCGCCAGGTCCGCGCGCAGCACATGGGGATTCTGCGAGCCGGTCCAGACCGTCGCCCGCTCGCCCTGCCAGTGGGCCACCGCGCACGACGGTCCGATCGATGCGTGGAGCTGGTAGGGCCACAGGTACTCGCGGGCCATCGGTGTCGCTGCGCCGGCGATCGCGGCGTCGACGTCACCCTCCTCCACGAGCACCCGGCGCGTCGACGGGTTGGTCCGCACCGCGTTCTTCACGTCGGCGAGGCTCGCCATCCCGGGCCAGGGTTTCCAGCGCACGACGAGCGTGCGCATCGCCTGCTCGGCGATCTCCTCGCGCTCGGCGACCACGCCCACGAAGTCCCCGACGGCGACGACCGCGACGATGCCCGGCAGGTGCGCGACCGACGCTTCGTCCACGGACAGGAGCGAGCGGCCGACGAACTCGCCCGCGTCGAACCCCGCGTACGGCGGCCGGATCACGCGGCCGTGCAGCATGCCGGGCACGCGCAGGTCGTGGACGTAGACCGCGCCACCGGCCGCCTTCGCCGGGAGGTCCACGCGCGGCACCCGCTGACCGACGAGACGATACTCGTCCACCGTCTTGACCCGCACCTGGGTGTCGAGCACGAGTTCCACGTGGGCGCCGGCGACGAGCGGGCCGTAGTCCGCGCGACGGCTGGCATCGCCACGCACGACGACCGCGCCGTCGCGCGTCTCCAGCGCTTCCGGCGGCACGCCGAGCCGATCCGCCGCGCGCGAGACGAGCCAGGCGCGTGCCTGCGCCGCGGCCTGCCGCAGCGGCACTGCGGAGATCTGGATCGACGCGCTCGCGATCGTCGGGCCCTGGTTGGGCGCACGGGCCGTGTCGCCCAGCGCCATCGAAACCGCATCGAAGGACACGTCCAGTTCGTCCGCCACGATCTGCGCGAGCGACGTGCGCAGTCCCGTGCCGAGGTCGACGTGTCCGCACAGCCCGGTCACGCTGCCGTCGTCCCACACCGCGAGCAGGACCTCGACGCCCTCGGCGGGATCCGCGGGAATCATCGGCGGTTGCCCGTGCGCGGGCGGGACCGGCGCGGGCGGCGGACGCACGACCACGAGCACGCCGCCCGCGGCGTGGAAGTCCGCGCGGGTGCGCGGGGCGTCGGCGCGCCGGGTCATCGCTTCGCGCTCTCGGCCAGGAGGGCCGCCGCACGGTGGACCGCCCGCAGGATCTCGACGTGCGTTCCGCAGCGGCACAGGTTGTGCGAGAGTTCGCTGCGGATCTCGGCGTCGCTCGGCGCGGGGTTTCGCGCGAGAAGCGCGACCGTCGTGACGATCATGCCGTTGAGGCAATAGCCGCACTGGGCGGCCTCCTCGGCGACGAACGCCTGCTGGACCGGGTGCGGGACGCCGTCGCGCGCGAGGCCGTCGAGCGTGGTGATCGCGCGACCGGCGACGCCGCGGGCCGGGATGACGCAGGCGCGAGCGGCGACGCCGTCCACCAGCACGGTGCACGCGCCGCACTCACCGAGCCCGCAGCCGTACTTCGGCCCGTTCTGCGCCAGGTCGTTGCGCAGCACCGACAGCAGCGACGCGTCGGCGGGCGCGTCCACTTCGTGGACACGCCCGTTGACGGTGAGAGAGAGCCGCCGGTCGGAGGAAGTCACGGCACGCTCAGCGCAGCCCGTCCTCGCCCTTGATCTCGCTCGTCTTGAGGCCGCCGACCCGGGGCAGCGGACGGCCGCTGTCGGTGACGACGACGGCGACGACGATCTCGTTCCCGCGCGGCGCATCGGGCACGCGCGCCTCCATCGCGTCGAAGTGGCTGCGCACGAACGCGGCGTCCTTGTGGCCGAGCGGCACGTCGATCGCGGTGCCGAGGCCGCCGCGCTTCTTGCTCGACGGGACGAGCGCCGCGCCCTTCTCGACGGCCTTGCGCAACGGCGCGCCGAGCTTCGGATGCAGGATCGCCGCGGCGTGCTCCAGTTCGCCGTCCTCGCCCACGATCGCGGCCTTGCCGTAGCTCTGGGCGGCGCCCGGCGCGATCCCGAGCGCCTCGACGCACTTCGCGCCGAGCAGCGCGCCCAGCTCCTCGCCGATCGCCACCAGTTCGTCGAGATTCTCGACGTAGCGCCCGGCGAACGGGTTCTCGATCACCGCCATCGCCAGCGCCCGCCGCGTCGGGGGCTCGACCTTGCGGCCCATCTCGACGCGGGTTTCCTCGACTTCGACCACGAGCTTGCGGATCTTCGCCTGCATGTTCCTCTCCTTGTCGTCGTCCTGGCGCTTCAGCGCAGGCCGTCCCACCTGGCAATGGCTGACGCCGCGAGCCCGCCGACGCGCGCGTGCACGCGCGCCCCGGTGCTCATCGCCAGCACGTAGACGATCTCGTCGGCGCGCGGTGCGCCGGGGACCCGCACCTCGATCGCGTCGAAGTGGCTGCGCACGTAGCTCGCGTTGATGTGCGTGAGCGGGACGTCGAGCGTCGCGCCCGGCGGCCCCACCTTCTTGGTCGAGGGCACGATCGCGAGCGCGTTCCCCGGCTGCCCGGTCTTCTCTTCGGCGATCCCCTTCCGGTAGGCGTCGCGGTCGCCCTTCCAGCCCAGCAGTTCGCGCATCGCGTAGCCGCCGGGCACGTGCCACAGCGCGCCGTGCTCGATCTCGCCGCCGGCCCCGACGATCGCCCCCTTGCCGTAGGACTCGATCGCCTCGACCGGCACGCCCATCGCGGCGTGCAGCTTCCGCGCCATGTCGAGGCCGAGCGGATTCAGTTCGTCCATCATCGGCAGGATATTGGGCTCGTAGCGGCCGGCGAATGGATTGGTGAGCACGACCGCGATCGAGCCGCGCACGAGCGGCTTCGCGGCGACCGGGCCGAACTCGTGGTGGATCGTCTCGACGCGGGTGAGGATGCGGCGGATGTCGATCATCGGTTGGATTCCTTCAGGCGTGAATGGCGAGGCTCGGCGG
>DAOMBL010000173.1:0-7074 GCA_035427325.1 Casimicrobiaceae bacterium | reverse complement strand
GCCGACGAACTCGCGCGCGTGAAGGCTGCGATCTCGCCCGCGACCGCCGAGATCTACGCGGCCGACGTGCGCGACTCCGGGGCGATGATCGCCGCGGGCCGCGATTTCATCGGGAAGCACGGCGTGCCCGACGTGGTGATCGCGAACGCGGGCGTCTCGCGCGGCACGGTGATCGAGCACGAGGAGGACCTCGCGGCCTTCCGCGCCGTGCTCGACACCAACGTCGCCGGACTCTTCCACACGTTCCATCCGTTCGTCGGGCCGATGCGCGAAGCGGGCCGCGGAACGCTCGCCGGCATCGCCAGCATCGCCGGTTTTCGGGGCCTGCCCGGAGCCGCAGCGTACTCGGCGTCGAAGGCGGCGGCGATCCGGGTGCTGGAGTCGCTGCGCGTCGAACTCTCGCCCACCGGCATCGCGGTGGTGACGATCTGTCCCGGTTACGTGGCCACGCCGATGACCGCGCGCAATCCCTACCGCATGCCGTTCCTGATGGGCGCGGACGCCGCCGCTGCGTCGATCGCGCGGGCGATCGCGCGAGGCAAGCGCTTTCACGTGCTGCCCGCTCCGATGGCGATCGTCGGGCGCGTGCTCGCGGTCCTGCCGCGGCCGCTCTACGACCGCGCGTTCGCGAACGCGCCGCGCAAGCCGAGGCAGCCCTGACCGGCGCGATCGACTGGTCCGGGACGCTCCACCCGCCTGCGAGGGAGGCGACGCGCATCGCGTCGCTGGTGCCGAGTCTCACCGAACTCCTGTTCGCGCTGGGACTGGGGGATCGCGTGGTCGCGCGCACCGGCTTCTGCGTGCATCCACGCGAATCGGTGCGGCGCGTCCCGAAAGTCGGCGGCACCAAGGACGTCGACCTCGGCGCGCTCGCCGCGACGCGGCCGACGCACCTCGTGGTGAACGTCGACGAGAATCGCCGCGAGGATGTCGAGGCCGCGCGTGCGTTCGTCCCGCGGGTGATCGTCACGCATCCGCTCGTGCCCGACGACAACCGGAGGTTGTACGCGCTCTTCGGTGCGGTCTTCGGGTGCGAGGCGGCGGCGCAGGCGCTCACCGCGCGCTTCGATGCCGCGCTGGACGCGCTCGACCGCGCGGCCTCCGTCCTGCCGCGCGAGCGCGTCCTCTACCTGATCTGGAAGAACCCGTGGATGACGGTGGCGCGCGATACCTATGTGTCCGCGACCCTCGCGCGCGCGGGATTCGACACGCTGCCCGCCCGTGCCGCGTCGCGCTACCCCAGCGTCGACGAGGGTGATGCGGCGTGGCGCGACGCCGGGCGCATCCTGCTGTCCACCGAGCCCTATGCGTTTCGCGCGCGCGATCGCGACGCGCTCGCGGCGGCGACCGGCCGGCGCGTCGATCTCATCGACGGCGAGTGGACGTCCTGGTACGGCTCGCGCGCGATCGAGGGCCTCGCCGCGCTCGCGCGCTTCCGATCGGTCGCCGTGGGCGGCCCGTTGGGCTGAAGTCCAGATGCGTCGGGCTGAAGCCCGACCCACAGACATGGCGCGGCATCCCGTCGGGCTGAAGCCCGACCCACAGCGGAGGGGTTGTGGGTCGGCCTTCAGGCCGACATCAGGTATCAGGGATCAGGAATCAGAGGACAGAGGCGCCGGCGTTTCCGGTGGCGGCGCATCGAGCGCCGGGAAGCGCTTCCTGTGGGTCGGCCTTCAGGCCGACGCGGTGCTGCAGGTCGGCACGAACCCCGTCGGGCTGAAGCCCGACCCACAGGAGTTGACGCCCGACCTACTCGATCGGGATGCGCACGCCCAGCGTGACCGCCCAGTAGTTGCCGTCGTCCTTGCTCGCGGTCCCGGTGCCGGTGAGGTAGACGGTGCCGCGCGCGAAATCGGTCGACGCGCCGAGGTTGGACAGCCAGTAGTTGTCGTCGGGCTGGTAGGCGCCCACCGAGTAGGTGCCGCCGAGCACGACCGGCGTCGCCTGGATCGAGCGCGCGTCGGCGTCCGAATCGTATTCCCAGGTGACGCGGCCGAACGGGCGGATCGATCCGAGGTTTCCGGAGAGCTGCCAGCCGAGCGAGGACTGCAGCGCCTCGCGCTCCTGCTGGCCGTAGGCGAGAGCGGTCGAGTCGCTGCCCTGTTCGGAGAACTGGCGCACGATCGCGCGCTGGTAGGTGAGGCGCGCGTAGGGTCCGTGCACGATGCCGCCCGTCGCGCCGAACCACCAGCCGCCGACGAGGCTGCCGAAGTAGTGGTAGCCGCTGGTCTCGCCGTTCTCGGTCCGCGTCGTGGTGCCGAGCGCGAACGTGCGGTACACGTCGGTGTAGTCGAGATCGCCCGCCCCCAGTCGCAGGCCCAGGTACCAGGGCCCTTCGCCGAAGCCCGCGTAGAACGTGCCGGTGGCTTCCTTGAGCTTGTAGCCCGCCCCGCCCATGTCGCCCTTGTTCTCGGTGTAGCCGAACATGCCTCCGATGAGCGTGCGCGAGTTCAGCATCATGTCGCTGCCGACCGACACCGTCGTCACGTCCGCGTCGCCCGAAATGAACGAGCCGCGGAGATCGGGATTCGCGTAGTCGACGGCGACCCAGGGCTGGAAGCGCGCAGCGGTCGGCTTCGCGTTGAGCGACGACTGCATGCGGCCGTCGAGCGTGCGGAAATTCGCGGCCTCGACCGCGAGCGGCGCCTCGGCCAGCGCAGCCATCTTCTGCGGGCCCTCGATCATGCTCGCGGCGAGCTGCGCGATCAGGTTCATGCCCGCGGTGGTCGGGTGGTTGCCGTCGGCGAACAGGTAGGTGTTCGGCGCGTCGGGCGAGACGAGCGTGTCGGGCGTGCATAAGAGCGAGTACACGCGGCCGCCGAAGTCGTTGTTGCACGCTCGCGAGGTGACGTTGGCGAAACCGTAGCGCGCCGGGTCGGCGATCACTTCGTTGAAGAGGCCGTGGACGTTCACGCGGATGACGTTGCCTCCGATCTGATTGAGTCCCGCCTGGATCGTGCTGTTGTAGAGGCCGACGACCTGGCCGATCGCGGCGCCGTTCCCCGACTCGATGCCGTCGGGCGTCTTGCCCGCATCGGGAAGGTTGAACACCATCAGATTGCGGGCTCCCGCGGCCTGGAGTTGCGCGGCGCCGCCGACGAGCTGCTGCGCGGCGAGCACCATGTTCTGCTGGAGCTGCGCGGTCGTGATCGCGCCCGCCTGCAGCAACGCGAACTGCGTGAAGAGATCGTTCCCGCCGGCCCACACCGAGTACAGGGCGCCCGGATCGGCCGCCCCGGCGGACAGGTGCTGCGAGATCTGGGTCAATACCGGCGTGGCGTTCGCGGTCAGCGGGAAATTCGGCGGCACGCCGGGCTGCAGCGCCACGCGCGCGCCGCCTTCCGCGTAGTCGTTGCCGCCCTGGTTCGCGGGCGTCGAGGTCATGCCGTAGCGTTGCGCGAGCACCTGCGTCCACATCGGCCCCGGGTTGGTCGTGTAGAGGCCGGTGCCGGGCGGGAGGACGGGCTTGAACGAACCGGCATCCGACAGGCTGTCGCCGAACACCCAGAAATTCGAGAACTGGGCCGAAGCGACGCCCGCGGCCAGCGAGAACGCGATGGCGGCGGCGGCGCGGGTCGCGCGGAACGTGCGCATGGACGGCTCCTCGGAGGGGGCGGAACGGATGGGATGGAGCGAGGAGTCTAATCCATTGCGCACGGCTTGGCGCGCCGTCCCCCGAGAGTCCCGGTCAACCGGGACGCGCCGGGAACCGTTTTCGACCGGGCCAGGAGGCCATCGATGACCGCAAGGCACACCGGGAATCCGAGCCGCACCCCGTGGGGCGCATCGCTGCAGCGAGCGACGCGCATGCTGGCCGCCGTCCTGCTGACGGTGTTCGCGCCGTTCGCGCTCGCGCAGGACGACCTCCCGTCGCGCGTCGGCCGTCTCGCCGACGTCGGAGGCGAGGTCTTTCACGCGCCGGAGGATCGCGCGTCCGACTGGCAGGCGATCGGCCTCAACTATCCGATCACCTCCGGCGACAACCTGTGGGTGTCCGAGGGCTCGCGCGCGGAGATCGACGTCGGCGCGGGCCAGATCCGGCTCGGTCCGCAGACCAACCTGCACGTCGCCCGCCTCGACGATCGTGTCGTCTCGCTCTTCCTCGCGCAGGGCCAGTTGTCGCTGCGCCTGCGCTTCCTCGATCCCGGGGAGGCCGCGCACATCGACACGCCGAACACGCAGGTCGTGCTGACGCGCACCGGGCTCTACCGGGTCGAAGTGTCGGGCGACCGCAACCGGACGGTCGTCGTCGTGCGCGAGGGCGAGGCCACGCTGCCGACCGCGGCGGGCATGCAGCAGGTGCTGCCCGGACAGACGGCGGTGGCGGAGGGCCTCGACGCGGCGCGCGTCGAGGTGAGCAACGGCGTCGTGACCGACGGCTTCGACACCTGGGTCGCCGAGCGCGACCGCCGGTACTCGCGCAGCCGTTCCGCATCGTACGTGTCGCGCCAGATGATCGGCTCGGCGGACCTCGACGCTTACGGCGTATGGGAGAGCGATGCGACCTACGGCAACGTCTGGTATCCGTCTCAGGTCGCGGTCGGATGGGCGCCGTATCGCGACGGGCGCTGGACCTGGGTCTCGCCCTGGGGCTGGACGTGGGTCGACGCCGCCCCCTGGGGCTATGCGCCGTTCCATTACGGCCGGTGGGTCGTGGTCGGCGGACGCTGGGGCTGGTGCCCCGGCGCGATCGTCGCGCGGCCCGTGTGGGCGCCGGCGATGGTCGGCTGGATCGGCGGATCGGGATGGAGCGTGTCGGTGTCCTGGGGCGCGCCGGTGATGGGTTGGGTGCCGCTCGCCTGGGGCGAGCCGTTCCGCCCGTGGTGGAACGGGTGCTCGTCGCGCTGCTGGAGCGGCTACAACCGTCCCTATGCCGCGCACTACGACGAGCGCGTCCGCCGCGCGCCGCCGCCGAGCTACATCAACGCCTCCCGTCCGGGCGGGATCACCGCCGTACCGGTCGCGACCTTCGCGAGCGAGCGGACGGTGTCGCGCAATCTCGTTCCGGTGACCGCGGCGCAGGCACGCAGCGCGCCGGAACTCGCCTATGCGCCGCCCGCGGAGCGTCCGGCCGCGGGGCGTCCGGCATTGAAGCCGCGCGTGGACGGGGCACCTCCCGCAGCGTCGACGATGGCGCCGAGCGGCGGGGTGGCGCGTGTCTCGCCTTCGAGGAGCGCGGGCGAGTCCGCCAGGTCCGACGTCGGCGTGCCGCCGCGCGGAGCTTCCGCGGCCTCTGCGGCCCCGGACCGGAGCGGTGCGCCGTCGACCTATGCGCCGCCGGTGCAGCGCGAAACGCTGAAGCCCTATGCGCCCGCGACGGCGTCGTCGCGCCAGGGTGCGCCGGCGGCGAGCGCGATGCCGCAGCAGGACACGTCGCCGCCCGCGCGGCGTGCCGTGTCTCCGGCGCCCGTTTATCCGTCGTCCCCGGCCACGGGACCGGCACGCACGTCGTCGCAGCAACGCGCCACCGCTCCGGTCGTTCCACCCGCGACGTCCACGGCCCCGCCGGTGCGCGTCGCGCCGCAACCGAAGCCGGCGTACGTGCCCCAGGCCGCGACGGGCGCCCAGCCCGCTCCGCGTGGCGGAACCGTCGCCCCTGCGTTGCCGCAGACGACCACGCCCGCCCAGGTGCCGGCCGTGAAGCCCTCGTCGGGAAGCGAACGCAGGCCGCAGGAACGCGGCGGCGGACAGGACGGAAATCCGGTGCCGCGCGGGGGCGCATTCGAGAAGCCCGGTGGCATGGCTCGCTGACCGGTACGATCGGAACCGGTTGGCGAGAGGCCGCGCGACCGCAGGAAGGCAACTCGGTCGGCGCCCCGCCCGACGCGTCCCGAAAGGTCGAACGAGGGGCGGCGCCTGCGCGAATCCGCTGGGCGGATTCGGCCGAGCCCCCCGCGCCGTCGGGTGGGTTTCGCTATGGCGCGACGAGCGCCATCCGCTTGCCGCCGTCGAGCAGCTTGACGCGTTCGCCCTCGTTGGCAGGCGGCCGCTGGCTGTAGGTGAGGTTGCGCACGGTGCCGTTGTCCATCTTCACGCCGACCGCCCAGTAGGCCTTCTTGTTCCTGTTCTTCTCGATCTGGTGGCCCGCGTAGGCGCCCGCTCCCGCGCCCGCGATCGTCATCGCGGTGTTGCCGCGCCCGCTGCCGAACTGGTGTCCGACGACGCCTCCGACCACGCCTCCCGCGACGGCGCCGACCCCGCTCGCCTGCCCCTTCTCCTCGACGTAGCGAAGCGACGTGACGACGCCGCACTCGGCGCAGGTCGCGGCGGTTGCGGCGAGCGGCGTCCCGCACGCGAGCGCCGCGAGGAGCAGGCATCCGGCGAATCGGCGCATCGACATGGCGGACCTCCGGGGAACGACGTGCGGATCGACCACTCTACTGCGCGAGCCCGCCGCCGTCACCTGCCGTCGGCCCGGATGCGGACGTAGGTCCCCGGCGCGTCGGCGAGCGCCCTGAGCTTGCCCTTGCCGGGCACGCGCGCGGGAACGTCGCGCCCGGTGCGGCGCGAGACCCAGGCCTGCCAGTCGGTCCACCACGAGCCCTCGTGCTGCTTCGCGCCCTCGAACCACTCGTCGGCCGACGCCGGGAGCGTGTCGTTCGTCCAGTAGCCGTACTTGTTCGCGGACGGCGGGTTGATCATGCCGGCGATGTGGCCCGAGCCCGACAGCACGAAGCGCGACGGGCCCGAGAGGATCGACGTTCCCGCGTAGGTCGCCTTCCACGGCGCGATGTGGTCCTCGATCGCCGAGACGAAGTAGGTCGGGACCTTCGACTTCGAGAGGTCGATCGCGACACCGTCGAGCGTGATGCCGCCCTTCTCGCGCAGCGCGTTCTTCATGTACAGGTTGCGCAGGTAGAAGCTGTGCATCTTCGCGGGCATCCGCGTCGAGTCGCAGTTCCAGTGCAGGAGATCGAACGGGAACGGGTCGCGGCCCATCAGGTAGTTGTTGATGACGAACGACCAGATCAGGTCGTTCGCTCTCAGCATGTTGAAGGTGTTCGCCATCTCGGAGCCTTCGAGATAGCCGCGTTCGTTCATCTTGCGCTCGAGCGAGGCGACCTGCTCCTCGTC
>DAOMBL010000172.1:0-7084 GCA_035427325.1 Casimicrobiaceae bacterium | reverse complement strand
CCGGCCCCGCTGCCGCGATCGACTCACCCCTCTCTGGAAAGTCGAGTCTGACCCTGCTTTCCTACCCCGCCGCGCCCTGCCCCAGATACGTCGCGGCCACCTTCGGGTTCGCGGCGAGTTCAACGCTCGGGCCGGAGAGCACGAGGTCCCCGGTCTCCAGCACGTAGCCCTCGTCGGACACCTGCAGCGCCGCGCGCGCGTTCTGCTCGACCAGGAGGATCGACACGCCGGCCTCGCGCAGGGCGACCACGATGCTGAAGATCTCCTTGACGACGAGCGGAGCGAGGCCGAGCGACGGCTCGTCCAGCATCAGGAGCTTCGGTCGGCCCATCAGCGCGCGGCCGAGCGCGAGCATCTGGCGCTCGCCGCCCGAGAGCGTGCCGGCGAGTTGCGTGCGCCGCTCGAGGAGCCGCGGGAAGCGGTGGTAGACCTCGTCGAGCGAGCGCCTGACCGCGGCATCGCCGTCCCGGCGGCGCGCGAACGCGCCCAGCGCGAGGTTGTCGGCGACGCTCATCGAGGCGAAGAGTTCGCGCTTCTCGGGCACGAGCACGAGGCCGCGCGCGACGCGCTCCTCGACCGAGCGACCCGCGAGCGGCTCGCCCAGGTAGCGGATCTCGCCCTGCGCAGGCAGGAGGCCCATGACCGCGCCGAGCAGCGTCGTCTTTCCGGCGCCGTTGGGACCGATCACCGTGACGATCCGGCCTTCGCCGGCGACGAGCGACACGTTGTGGACGGCCTCGACCTTGCCGTAGCGGACCGACAGCGACCGCACCTCCAGCAGCGGGGTTCCGGCGGCCGTCGTCATACGCCGCCCAGGTAGGCTTCGCGCACGGCCGGATTGCGCTGGATCTCGGCGGGCAGCCCTTCGGCGAGCTTCTCGCCGAAGTCCATCACGACGAGGCGGTCGGCGAGGCCCATCACGAAATCCATGTCGTGCTCGACGAGCAGGATCGTCATGCCCTCGCCCTTGAGCGTGCGCAGGAGCGCCGCCAGCGCCTGCTTCTCGAGGTAGCGCAGGCCGGCGGCGGGCTCGTCGAGCAGGAGCAGCGACGGGTCGCAGGCGAGCGCGCGCGCGATCTCGACGATGCGCTGCTGGCCGAGCGCGAGGCTTCCCGCCGCGTCGAACATGTGCGCGGCCAGTCCGCAGCGGGCGATCTGTCGCGAGGCTTCCGCGCGGGTGCGCTCCTCCTCGCGGCGATCGAGGCGCAGCGCCGCACGACCCACGCCCGCCCGGCCGCGCAGGTACGCACCGAGCGCGACGTTGTCGAGGACGCTCATCCCCGGGATCAGCTTCACGTGCTGGAACGTGCGGCCGATGCCGCGGCGGGCGATCTCGTGCGGCGGCCGGCTGCCGATCGACTCGCCGCCGAAGCGGATCTCGCCGGACGTGAGCGGCAGCGCGCCCGAGATCAGCGCGAAGGTCGTGCTCTTGCCCGCACCGTTGGGTCCGATCAGGCCGACGATCTCCCGCGCGCGAATCTGGAACGAGAGGTCGTTGACCGCGACGAGCCCGCCGAACGCCTTGCGCGCCGCCTTCACCTCGAGGAGCGGACCTTCGCCGGTCGCGTGGTCGCGCGGCGGGAGCGGCTCCGCTTCGCGCACCGGCGCGGGAGGCGCCTTCGGCAGCAGGCGCTCGATCCACGGCCAGACGCCGTCGCGCGCACGTTGCAGCAGCACGATCAGCAGCACGCCGAACACGACCATCTCGAAGTTGCCGGTCCGTCCCAGCAGCGCCGGCAGGATGTCCTGCAGCACCTGCTTGAGGACGGTGATGAGCGTCGCGCCGACCACCGCGCCCCACACGCTCCCCGCGCCGCCGACGACGGCCATGAACAGGTACTCGATGCCGGCGATGATCGAGAACGGCGTCGGATTGACGAAGCGCTGCAGGTGCGCGTAGAGCCATCCCGACACCGCCGCGAGCAGCGCCGCGTAGACGAACACGACGATCTTGAGTCTCGCGCCGTCGACGCCGAACGCCTCCGCCATCTCGAACCCGCTGCGCAGCGAGCGGATCGCCCGCCCGGGCCGGGAGTCGAGCAGGTTGTTGGTCGCCCACAGCGCGAGGAGCGTGGCGCCCCAGATCAGGTACCAGAACGCGCGCTCGTCGCGCAGTTCGAAGCCGGCGATCGAGATCGCCGGGATGCCGGTCATCCCGGTGTGCCCGTCGAGGAACTCCAGGTTCCCGAACAGGAAGTAGAGGCTGATCCCCCAGGCGATCGTCGCGAGCGGCAGGTAGTGACCGCGCATCCGCAGCGTGATGAACCCGAGCGCGAGCGCGACCACGCCGGTGAAGGCGAGCCCGATCCCGAGTGTCAGCCAGGGCGAGGCGCCGTAGCGCGTGGTGAGGTACGCCGTCGTGTACGCGCCGAGGCCCACGAACGCCGCCTGACCGAACGACGTCTGCCCGGCGACGCCGGTGAGCAGCACGAGGCCCAGCGTGACGATGCTGTAGAGGCCGATGTAGTTGCCGAGCGTGACCCAGAACGGCGGCGCGACGAGCGGGGCCACCGCCACGAGGGCGAGGAACACGACGACGGCGGCTGCGGACCAGGCGAGGCGCATCGCGGGGATCGTGGCCTACTCGTCCTCGTCGTGGTGCGCCGACGTGAGGCTGCGCCACAGCAGCACCGGGATGATCAGCGTGAAGACGATCACCTCCTTGAACGCGCTCGCCCAGAACGACGAAAACGACTCGAGCAGGCCGACGAGCAGCGAGCCCGCCGCGGCGAGCGGGTAGCTCGACAGGCCGCCGATGATCGCGCCGACGAAACCCTTGAGCGACACGAGGAAGCCCGAGTCGTAGTAGACCGTCGTGATCGGTCCGATCAGCACGCCGCAGAACGCGCACACCAGCGCGGCGAGCGTGAAGGTCAGCATCCCGGCGAAGTTCGGCGAGATGCCGGCGAGCCGCGCGCCCACGCGGTTGACCGCCGTGGCCCGCAGCGCGCGTCCGTAGAGCGTCCGGTTGAAGAACAGCGCGAGCGCGACGATCAGCGCGAGGCTGGTGGCGACGACCAGCACGCTCTGCCCGCTCACCATGAACGTACCCCAGGTGAACGACGCCGACGTGAACGGCGGCGTGCGCGAGCCTTCGGCGCCGAAGAACCACAGACCCATCCCGAGCATCGCGAAGTGCAGCGCGACCGAGACGATCAGCAGCACGAGCACCGAGGCCTCGGCGATCGGCTGGTAGACGATCCGGTACATGAGCGGGCCGAGCGCGGTGATCGCGAGGAGCGTGAGCAGGATCTGCACGACGAAAGGCAGCGCCAGCGGCGCGGCGACCTGCAGCCCCCCCGCGATCGCCAGCGGGACGCCCGCCCACAGCACGAGCCGTCGCGCCAGCCCCGCGCCTTCGCGCTGCCGCAGCGCCCGGACGATCTCCATCGCCCCTGCGACGGCCGCCATCGCCGCCAGGAGCCCGGCGATGCCGGAGGCCTTGCCGAGCTGCAGTCCGGCGAGGGTCAGCGTCGAGAACGCGACGAACTCGCCCGACGGCACCCAGATCACCCGCGTCACCGCGAAGACGAGCACCAGCGAGAGCGCGAGCAGCGCGTACACCGCGCCGTTGGTGACGCCATCCTGCGCGAGCAGCGCGGCGATCGAGAAGTCCATCGCGGGGAGACTATCAGACGCACGACGGGCCGGCGGGGGAGGCCCGGCCGGCCCGTCGGAGCGTCAGGGTGTCACTTCACCAGGACCCACTTGCCATTGTCGATCTTCACCATGACCCGGGCCCGGTTGTCGAGGCCGTTGTGGTCGTTCGGCGTCATCACGAACACCCCGTGCGTCGCCACGACGTTCGCCTTCTCGAGCGCGTCGCGCAGCGCGACGCGGAACGCCTTGGTCCCCGGCTTGCCGTGCTTGAGCGCCTCGGGGACCGCACCGCGCAGCAGCAGGTAGGTGTCGTAGGCGTGCCCGCCGAACGTCGAGCGCGTGCCGAACTGCTTCTCGTAGGCGGTGATGTACTCGGCCGCGACCTTCTTGATCGGGTTGCTGTCGGGAAGCTGCTCCCAGACCAGCATCGGTCCGACCGGCAGCAGCGTGCCATTGCCGTCCGCGCCGACGACCCGCAGGAAGTCAGGGTTCGCGACTCCGTGCGTCTGATAGACCTTGCCCTTGTAGCCGCGTGCCGCGAGTTCCTTCTGCGGTGTCGCGCCGGGCGTCCCTGACGCACCGATCAGGATCGCGTCCGGCTTCGCCGCGATGAGCTTCAGCACCTGGCCGGTCACCGAGGTGTCGTTGCGGTTGTACTTCTCCTCCGCCACGACCTTGATGCCCGCGGTCTGCGCCGATCGCTTGATCTCCGCGAGCCAGCCGTCGCCGTAGGCGTCGGCGAACCCGATGTAGCCCATCGTCTGCACGCCGTTGGCCTTCATGCTGACCGCGATCGCGTCGGCCATCAGCGCGTCGGACTGCGGCGTCTTGAAGATCCAGCGCGTCTTCGGGTTCGCCGGGTCGACGATGCGCGAGCTGGCCGCCATCGAGATCATCGGCGTCTCGCCTTCGACCGCGGCGTCGATCATCGCGAGCGAGTTGGGCGAGGTGGTCGAGCCGACGACCACGTCGACCTTGTCCTCGGCGATCAGCTTCTTCGCGTTCTGGACCGCCTTGGTCGTGTCGGACGCGTCGTCGAGCACGATCCAGTTGACCTTCTCCCCGGCGATCGTGGTCGGCAGCAGCGTGAAGGTATTCTTCTCCGGAATGCCGAGCGATGCGGCCGGGCCGGTCGCCGAGAGGGTGACGCCGACGTTGATGTCGGCGAGCGCTGCGGGGACGACGGCAATCGAACAGGCGGTGGCGAGTGCTGTCGCAAGCTTGCGTGGGACCATGGTCCTCCTCCAGGCAATCGTGGGGAACCGGCCGGTCCGGCAACTTCGCTCCGGGCCCGCCGGGATCGTCGTTCTCGTCCGGCCGCGAAGCTTTCCCGCTGCGCGTCGCCTGCGACGTATCGGCCGGATTCTGTCAAGGCGGGCCCGCACGGTCAATGCAGTGTCCTTGACCGAAATCAGGCCGCCGCGTCTCCGATGCTGCCGGTGGTCAGCCCGTCGAGCACATCGCGACCGCGTCGGGACCGTACCCTTCGGCGACGCTTCCTGCCTCGACCACGCGATCGTGCGACACCCGCGCTGTGGTGTACCGGTGGCTGGTGTCCGGGCGCCGGTTCCAGATCCGGCAAATCGGCACGGTGCCCGGCGGACAGGCGCAGCCCGCGTCGAGGCCCGCGATTGGTCGGCATTCGACGCGAAGAAAGAGCGATCGGGTCCCGCGTGGTGGTACGCCAACACGGGAACGGTGTTGCCGCAGCCGTCATCCAGCCGCCGGGTACGGCCGACACCCAAGTCGACCAGGGAATTCTCGCCGGCCTCGTCGCGGCCGAACATGCTCATCTGGAAGCTCATCGTACCGACGAACCGGCGCGAGCAGCCCGCTACGCGCGAGCCGACCGCCGCCCAGGCCCGGCCGCCGCAGAGGAACGCGCCGCGGACCTCCGTCAGCGCAGAGCCGAGGTCCGCCTCGCCCCTGGTGACCGAAAAGCCTTCGTCATGCGCGCCTGCGACCCCCGGGGGCGAGCAACGTCGCGACCAGGACGACGGGGCGCGTGTTCCGCATCGGCCGGACTGGCCGACCGCGCCTCGTGGAGCGAGCGTCCCGCCGCGCCTATCGCTTCCTGAGCGCGTCGCGAATCTCGCGCAGCAGGACGACGTCCTCCGGAGGCGCGGCCGGCGGCGCCGGCGGGCTCTCGCGGCGCAGCCGGTTGATCGCGCGCACCATCATGAAGATGATGAAGGCGAGGATCACGAAATTGATCGCGACGGTGATGAAGTTCCCGTACGCGAACAGCGGCAAGCCCGCCTTGTTGAGCGCCTCGTAGGTCATCGGGCCGGCGTAGCCCGTCGGCGGGTCGCGCAACAGCACGAACCAGTTGCTGAAGTCGAGGCCGCCGAAGATGCGGCTCACCACCGGCATGATGAGGTCCTTGACGAGCGAATCGACGATCTTGCCGAACGCTCCGCCGATGATGACGCCGACCGCGAGGTCGACCACGCTGCCCTTGACGGCGAACTCGCGAAACTCGCTGGCGAACGACATGCTTCCTCCCTGGATCAGATGGCCGCGTCGCCGGATTCGCCGGTGCGGATGCGGATGACCTGTTCGACCGCGGTGACGAAGATCTTGCCGTCGCCGATCTTGCCCGTGCGCGCGGCCTTGACGATCGCCTCGATCGCCTGCTCGACCAGAGCGTCCTGCAGGATCACCTCGACCTTCACCTTGGGCAGGAAGTCGACGACGTACTCGGCCCCCCGATAGAGTTCGGTATGTCCCTTCTGTCGGCCGAAGCCCTTGACCTCGGTGACGGTGAGCCCGGTGACCCCGATCGCGGAGAGCGCCTCGCGCACCTCGTCGAGCTTGAACGGCTTCACGACCGCTTCGATCTTCTTCATGGCATCCCCGATGTCCGCCCAGCGGCGGAAGCTTACCTGACGAGCCCGGCGCCGCGCTACCGAGCGCCCTCCGGCGGGCGCTCCCACTCGCGCCACGCCGAGGTGATCGGGTAGCGCCAGTCCTTGCCGAATCCGCGCGGGGTGATCCGGATGCCGACGGCCGACTGGCGCCGCTTGTACTCGTTCACCTTGATGAGGCGCACCACGCGCGCGACCGCCTCGGCCGGCAGCCCGCGCGCCACGATGTCGGCGGGACTCCGATCCTCCTCGACGTAGGCCTCGAGGATCGCGTCGAGGACGTCGTAGGGGGGCAGCGAGTCCTGGTCGGTCTGGTTCTCGCGCAGTTCCGCGCTGGGCGCGCGCACGAGGATGCGCTCCGGAATCACGCGCCCGAGTTCGTTGCGGTAGCGCGAGAGCCGGTAGACGAGCGTCTTCGAGATGTCCTTCAGCACCGCGAAGCCGCCGGCCATGTCGCCGTAGAGCGTCGCGTAGCCGACCGCCATCTCGCTCTTGTTGCCGGTCGTCAGCACGATCGCTCCGGTCTTGTTCGACAGCGCCATCATCATCGTGCCGCGGCTGCGCGCCTGGATGTTCTCCTCGGTCGCGTCGGGCGCGAGGCCGCGAAACTGCGGCTC
>DAOMBL010000171.1:0-7164 GCA_035427325.1 Casimicrobiaceae bacterium | reverse complement strand
ACTCAAGGCGATACAGCAGCTTCCGTGCCGGACTTCACGCGTTCCGGCGTTCCGGCGTAGCGCGCTTCCAACGTCGCCTCGAGCAGGTCGACCCGCACGATCTGCACGCGGACCGGCGTCCCGGGGGCGAACGCGGGCAGCCCGGCGAGCTTCACGCGCAGCGGGATCGGCATGAGCCGGGCGACGCCTTCGCGCTCGACCGTCGCATCGACGAGGTCCGCGCGCTCCTGAAGGAGCCAGCGCAGGCACCAGTAGTGCTCCATGCGTTCCTGGAACTCCGCGTACTGCGAGTACGTCGCCTCGAAGTCCGCCATCGCCGCGACGAGTTCGGCGTCGTTCGCTGCGTACGGGGGTCGGTCGCCCGCGATCACCGCGAGGATCTGCCGCTGGTTGACGAGGTCGGCGTAGCGGCGCAGCGGCGAACTCGCCCACAGGTAGTGCGTGAGGCCCAGTCCCTGGTGCTCGCCCGGCCGCGTGCTCATCTTCACCTTGCCACCGGACTGCACGCGATAGAGCCCGGCCGCGCCGGCCTGGGCGAGGAGACGGCCCCAGGTCGCGTTCGCGTGGATCATCAACTCGGAGACCAGCGTGTCGAGGGGCGATCCGCGCGGCCGCGGCAGGATCGACACGCGCCCCGGCTCGTCCACCGCCGTCGTGGCGTCCCAGTCGACCTCGAAACCGAAATCGATGCGCTGCACCTCGACCTTCCCGCGCGCGGCGCCGAGGTGCTGCGCCAATCGCCACAGCACGCGCATCTCGGCGGTCCAGGGAGGATCGTCGGCCGAGGGCAGCGGATTCGCGAACGCCTCGCTCGCCTCGCCGAGCGCGATGTTGGCGGCGACCTGCACCCGTTCGGCGACCGTTCGGTGCGAGACCGGCACGCCGGCCTCGTCCAGTTCGACGTAGAGCGACAGCGCCGGCCGCGCGTCGCCGGAGTCGAGGGAGAACGCGGCGACGACCTCGTCGGGCAGCATCGTGATCTTGCGCCCGGGCATGTAGACGGTCGACAGCCGCTCGCGCGCGATCGCGTCCAGCGCGCCACCGCGCCCGATGGCGAGCGAGGGCGCGGCGATG
Source organism: Casimicrobiaceae bacterium (assembly GCA_035427325.1). Classification (GTDB taxonomy): domain Bacteria; phylum Pseudomonadota; class Gammaproteobacteria; order Burkholderiales; family Casimicrobiaceae; genus VBCG01. The sequence continues at coordinate 6,090 of DAOMBL010000171.1, read as the reverse complement.
TGGATGCCGATCGCCGTGCGTCCTCCGGGGAGCTCCCGCACCGAGAACGCATCGTCGATCTCGGTGGTCGCCGCGTCGTCGATCGAGAACGCGCGCACGCCTTCGGCGAGCGGCAGGTCGGGCAGCGGCGCGATCGGCGCCCACGGCGCGAACCCGGCGCCGCGCGGAAACGCCTGCGCGAGGAACGCGTCGTAGTGGTAGTCGTGCGTCGACGGGATCGCGCCGCACGCCGCGAGCATCGCGACCGGCTGCATGCGCTCGGCTTCGCACGCCGCCGCCAGCGCCTTCCACTCGAGCGCGTTCTTCTCGGGCCGGTAGAGCAGCATCGCGCGCTTCGCGGCGAGTTCGGGCGGCAGTTCGCGGCGCGCGAGCGCGTCGACCCACACCGCCGCCTGCTCCGCCTCGCGGCGCTTGCGCTCGACCGAGGCGAGCGCGGCAGCGAGCGCCTCCGGCGGCGCCTTCCGGTAGCGTCCCTTGCCCCGCTTGTAGAAGTGCATCGGCGAGGCGTGCAGCACCTGCGCGATGGCCGCCTGCTCAGGCGCGCTGGCCTGCGCGCCGAAATAGTCGCGCGCGAGCGCGTCGAAGCCGAATTCGTCGTCGCCGGAGACCTCCCAGAGGAACTGCGCGTCGAGTCCGGTCGCGATCGCCGCCGCCTGCGCGAGCGTCTCGCCGGGACCGGGCGTATCGAAGCGCAGGAGCACGTTCGCCGCCTTCAGCTTGATGCGGCGGCCGGTCGACACCTCGACCTGCAGCGAGGTCGCCTGGTCGGCGAGCACCGTGCCGGCCTTGAGCTGGCCGTCTTCTTCGAACAGCAGGTTCATCGGGGAATCCCGCGGCGGCGGCTTCGGTCCGGAGGGCGGGGCCGCGATTATATCGGGTGCGCGATTGCGCCGTCCCGGTCGCTGCGGCATAGTCGACGGTCCGGATGCCACGGGAGGTTCGATGCGCTACCGCCGGTTGGGTGCGAGCGGACTCCAGGTCTCGACCCTGACGCTCGGCACGATGACCTTCGGCGATCGCACCGATGCCGCCGAGGCGCGCGAGATCGTCGCGCACGCGCGCGACGCCGGGGTCAATTTCGTCGACACCGCGGACGCCTACGTGATGGGCGAATCCGAGCGGATCGTCGGCGACGCGATCCGCGCGGCGCGCGACCATTGGGTGCTCGCCACCAAGGTCGGCAACCGGATGGGCGAGGAGCGCAACAACGGCGGGGCGTCGCGCGCCTGGATCCTGCGCGCCTGCGACGCGAGCCTCGCCCGGCTTCGCACCGACCGCATCGACGTCTACTACCTGCATCGCGACGACCCGTCGACGCCGCTCGACGAATCGGTCGGCGCGATCGGCGACCTGATCCGCGCGGGCAAGGTTCGCTATTTCGGCGTGTCGAACTTCCGGGGCTGGCGCATCGCCGAGACCGTGGCCGCGTGCCGGCGGAACGGCGTGCCCGCGCCGATCGTCTGCCAGCCCGCCTACAACCTGCTGAACCGCGTGCCGGAGGTCGAGATCCTGCCGGCGTGCGACCACTACGGCATCGGCGTCGCCCCCTATTCGCCGATCGCGCGCGGCGTGCTGACCGGCAAGTACGCACCCGGCGCGCCGCCGCCCGCCGACTCGCGCGTCGAGCGCAACGACCGCCGGATGATGGAGACCGAGTTCCGCGCCGAGAGCCTCGCGATCGCGCAGGCCCTGAAGGCGCACGCGGAGGCGACCGGCCGGACCGTGACGCAATTTGCGCTCGCGTGGCTCTGGGCGAATCCGATCGTGACGACGGTCATCGCCGGTCCGCGCACGCTCGCGCAGTGGCAGGACTACACGGGCGCCCTCGACACCGCGTGGTCGGCGGAAGACGAGGCGCTCGTCGATGGGCTGGTGCGGCCGGGGCATCCTTCCACGCCGGGGTACGACGACCCGCGCCACCCGTTCTACGGCCGCAGGCGGCGCGAGCGCTGACCGCGCGTCGGCGCGTTCCGTCCGATTCGGCGTTCGTCCTACGGTGCGGGAACGCTCGCGCCGATAGAGTTCCCGGGCCGCGACGCCGCATGCGGGCCGCCGATGACGAACGACGTATCGACCTTTCCCTGGACCTTCGGAATCGAGGAGGAATTCTTCCTCGCCCACCCGCGCTCGCGCGCGCTGGCGACCTCGGTCCCGCGCTCGCTGCTGCGCGCGTGCCGCCGGCGCTTCGGCGACGCGATCGCGCCGGAACTCCTGCATTCGCAGATCGAGATCGTCTCGCCGGTGTTCTCGACCTGCGGCGAGGCGCGCGAGACGATGATCGCCCTGCGGCGAGGCGTGGCGGCCATCGCCGCCGGAAAGGACCTGCGGGTGCTCGCCTCGGGCACGCACCCGATCGCCGCGTGGGGCGAACAGGTCGAGACCCCGAAGACCCGCTACCGCGGGATCGTCGAGGACTTCCAGATCGTCGCTCGCCGCAACGTGCTGTGCGGGCTGCACGTCCATGTCGCCGTCCCCGCCGGCATCGACCGTGTCGCGCTGATGAACCGCGCGATGCCGTGGCTTCCCGCATTCCTGGCGCTGTCGACCTCCTCGCCGTTCTGGAACCGGGCGGTCACCGGCCTCATGTCCTACCGGCAGGCGGCCTACGACGAGTGGCCGCGCACCGGCATCCCGGACCCCTTCGAGAACGAAGCCGAGTACGCCCGCTTCGTCGACCTGCTGGCCGCCGGCGGCGCCGTGCGCGACGCGAGCTACCTGTGGTGGGCGATCCGTCCGTCGCTGCGCTTCCCGACGCTGGAACTGCGCATCTGCGACGCCTGCACGCGCGTCGACGATGCCGTCGCGATCGCGGCGCTGTACCGGTGCCTGCTCCGGTTCCTCGCGCGGCGGCCCGATGTCGGCGCCGCGTGGACGCCGTTCACGCGGCGCCTCGTCGACGAGAACCGCTGGCGCGCCAAGCGGTTCGGCCTCGACGCGCGTTTCCTGTCGTTCGACGGCTCGCCGCCCGAAGGATGTCGCGGCGCGATCGTCCGGCTGCTGGACGCGGTCGCCGAGGACGCCCGGGCGCTCGGCTGCGGCCCCTCGCTCCAGCGCGTGCGCGACATCCTTCGCGAGGGAACGAGCGCACACGCGCAGCTCGCGATCTACCGCGGCCGGCGCGCCCGCGGCGACACCCCGTTCGAGGCACTGCAGTTCCTCGTCGACTGGCTCGCGGCCGCGACGATCGCCGACCGCGGCGACACGGTCGAGGCCCCGCCCGAGCCTGCCGCGGTGCCGGCGTAGTCCGGTCCGGCGCACGGCGCCGGCGGACGCCTCCCGGAGCGCCGGTGCGACATATGAAGTCGTTTGCCTATGTCGCGGCACGCCGCGCGCGATTCCCCTAGACTCGTGCGTTCGCGCGCCTCGACGCGCGCGACGCCCGCCGTGAACACGATCGCGCATGCCTTCTCCGAAGCGTTCTCGATGGTCGCGCGTCTCGACCCGATGCTCGTCGAGATCGTGCTGCTGTCGCTCGGCGTGAGCCTGTCGTCGGTCGCCGTCGGCGCGGCCCTCGCGCTCCCCGCGGGCGCGGCCATCGCCGTGGGAACGTTCCCCGGCAAGCGCGCGGTGGTGACGACGCTCAACGCGCTGCTGGGCCTGCCCGCGGTCGTCGTCGGCCTCGCGGTCTACCTGCTGCTCTCGCGCGCGGGTCCGCTCGGCGCGCTCGGCCTCCTGTTCACTCCGCCCGCGATGGTGGTCGCCCAGGCGGTGTTGCTGTTTCCGCTGCTCGCGGCGCTGACGCGGCAGGTCGTCGCCGACGCCTGGGGCGAGTCGCGCGAACAGTTGCTCTCGCTCGGCGCCACGCCGTGGACCTCCGCCCTGGCGCTCCTCTTCGACCTGCGCTTCACGCTCGTCACGATCGTGCTGGCGGGTTTCGGGCGGGCGATCGCCGAGGTCGGCGCCGTGATGATCGTCGGCGGCAACATCGACGGCGTCACCCGCGTGATGACCACGGCCATCGCGCTCGAGACGTCGAAGGGCGACCTCCCGCTGGCGATGGGGCTCGGCGTGGTCCTGCTCACGATCGTCCTCGCCCTCAACATCGCGGTGTCGTCGATCAAGGACGCCGCGGTCCGCCGCTATGGCTGAACGCACGATCCTCCCGGTGGCGCTCGACGGGATCTCGTTCGTCGTGCGCGGACGCGCGATCCTCGACCGCGTCACGCTCGAGCTGGCGCACGGGAAGCGCACGGTGATCCTCGGGCCCAACGGCGCCGGCAAGAGCGTGCTGCTGCGGATCGTGCATGGACTCCTGAAGCCGACGGCCGGGCGCGTGCACTGGTCGTCCGACGACGCGTCCGGACGCCCGCGGCGGCAGGCGATGGTGTTCCAGCGTCCGGTGATGTTCCGGCGCAGCGTCCTCGGCAACCTCCGCCTCGCGCTGCGCTTCGCCGGCGTCCCCGCTGCGGAGCGGGACGCGCGTGCGCGCGACGCGCTCGAGCGCGTCGGGCTCGCGTCGATCGCCGAGCAGCCCGCACGCGTGCTCTCCGGCGGCGAGCAGCAGCGGCTCGCGATCGCGCGGGCCTGGATGCTCGACCCCGAGGTGCTGTTCCTCGACGAGCCGACGGCGAACCTCGATCCCGGCTCCACGCACGCGATCGAACGCATCGTCGACACGATCCACGCCGCCGGCACCAAGATCGTGATGGTCACGCACAACCTCGGCCAGGCGCGCCGCCTCGCCGACGAGATCCTGTTCCTCCACGGTGGCCGCTTGCTCGAGCGCACCGCCGCGGAGGCGTTCTTCCGCAAGCCCGCGACGGCGGAAGCCGCCGCTTACCTCGAAGGAGAACTGCCATGGCGAACCTCCGCCGCCTGACCGTAACGTTCCTCGCCGCGCTCGCGGCGCTCGCGACGCTTCCCGCGACCGCGCAGGACAAATCGATCGTCGTGGCCTCGACCACGTCGACCGAGCAGTCGGGCCTCTTCGGCCACATCCTGCCGGCGTTCACCGCGAAGACCGGCATCGCCGTCAAGGTCGTCGCGGTCGGCACCGGCCAGGCGCTCGACATCGGCCGCCGCGGCGATGCCGACGTCGTGTTCGTGCACGATCGCGCCGCCGAGGACAAGTTCGTCGCGGAGGGGGCGGGCGTCGGCCGGCGCGACGTCATGTACAACGACTTCGTGCTGATCGGGCCGAAGTCCGATCCGGCGAAGGTCGCGGGCATGAAGGACATCGCCGAGGCGTTCAAGCGCATCGCCGACGCGAAGGCGCCGTTCGTGTCGCGCGCCGACAAGAGCGGCACGCACTCGGCCGAGCTTCGCTACTTCAAGGCCGCGGGCGTCGATCCGAAGACCGGCAGCGGCACCTGGTACAAGGAGACCGGCTCGGGCATGGGCCCGGCGCTCAACACCGCATCGTCGATGGACGCCTACATCCTCGCCGACCGCGGCACCTGGCTCTCGTTCAAGAACCGGGGCAACCTCGGCATCGTCGTCGAGGGCGACAAGCGGATGTTCAACCCCTACGGCGTGATGCTCGTGAATCCCGCGAAGCACCCGCACGTGAAGGCCGCGCAGGGGCAGGCGTTCATCGACTGGCTCGTCTCGCCCGAAGGGCAGGCGACGATCGCGAGCTACAAGGTGGGCGGCGAGCAGCTGTTCTTCCCGGACGCCCGCTGATGAACCCCGTGCACGCGCTACTCGCCCTCGCGCTGTTCGCCGTGTCGTCGTTCGCCGCCGCCCAGGCGCCCGTGAAGCTCTATGCGGCGGGCAGCCTGCGCGGCGTGATGAACGATCTCGCGAGCGCCTGGAAGACGGCGGGCGGGGGGACGGTCGAAGCGGAGTACGGGGCCTCCGGGACGCTCCGCGACCGCATCGCTTCGGGTGCGCCGGCCCAGGTGTTCGCCTCCGCGAACATGACGCACCCGCAGTCGCTTGCCGCCGCAGGTCGCGCGGGGCCGGTGTCGCTGTTCGCGCGCAACCAGCTGTGCGCGCTGTCCACGCCGCAGGCGCGGGTCACCACCGACACGCTGCTCGACCGCCTGCTCGATCCCGCGGTCAAGGTCGGCACGTCGACTCCGAAGGCCGATCCCTCGGGCGACTACGCGTTCCTGTTGTTCGAGAAGGCGGACAAGGTGCGTCCGGGTG
>DAOMBL010000170.1:0-7247 GCA_035427325.1 Casimicrobiaceae bacterium | reverse complement strand
AACGGCAAGCCCGTCAACGCGACGGTCGATCCGAGGACGCTGCTCGTCGAACTGCTGCGCAACCATCTCGGCCTCACCGGCACGCACGTGGGATGCGACACCGGCCAGTGCGGCGCGTGCACCGTGCTCCTCGACGGCCGGGCGGTGAAGGCCTGCAACCTGCTCGCCGCGCAGGCCGCGGGCGCGAAGGTCGTCACGATCGAGGGCCTGGCGGCCGCCGACGGCACGATGCATCCGATGCAGGCCGCGTTCAAGGAGTGCCACGGCCTGCAATGCGGCTTCTGCACCCCCGGCATGGTCCTCAGCGCGATCGACCTCGTCAACCGCCATCCGAAGGCGAGCGAGTCGACGATCCGCGAGGAACTCGAAGGCAACCTGTGCCGATGCACCGGCTACCACAACATCGTCAAGGCGGTGCAGCACGGCGCCGCCGCGATGGGGAAGTGAGGCTTCCATGGGCGCTAGCGAGCATGGCGTGATCGGCAAGGCGGTGAAGCGCAAGGAGGACGCGCGCTTCCTGACCGGCGCCGGCCAGTACACCGACGACGTCGTCCAGCCGAACCAGGCGCACGCGTTCTTCCTGCGCTCGCCGCACGCGCACGCGAGGATCCGCGGGATCGACACCGCGAAGGCGAAGGCCGCGCCGGGCGTGGTCGCGGTCTACACCGGCGCGGACCTCGATGGCGTGAACGGCCTGCCCTGCGGGTGGCTGATCCACAGCATCGACGGCACGCCGATGAAGGAGCCGCCGCACCCGGTGCTCGCCAAGGGCAAGGTCCGGTACGTCGGCGACCAGGTCGCGCTGGTCGTCGCGGAGACGATCGCGCAGGCGAAGGACGCGGCCGGGCGGAGCGAGGTCGACTACGAGGGGCTGCCGGCCGTCGGCGGCGCGGTCGAGGCGCTGAAGCCGGGCGCCCCGCAGATCCACGACGAGGCGCCGGGCAACAAGTGCTACACCTGGGCGCTCGGCGACAAGGCGGCGGTCGACGCCGCGTTCGCGAAGGCCGCGCACGTCACGAAGCTCGACCTCGTCAACAACCGGCTCATCCCGAACGCGATCGAGCCGCGCGCCGCGGTCGCCTCCTACAGCCGCGCCGAGGACGCGTACACGCTCTACGTCACGAGCCAGAACCCGCACGTCGAGCGCCTGCTGATGACCGCGTTCGTGCTGGGCCTCCCCGAACACAAGGTGCGCGTGATCGCGCCCGACGTCGGCGGCGGCTTCGGTTCGAAGATCTACCTGTACGCCGAAGAGACCGCGATGGTCTGGGCGTCGAAACGGGTCAACCGGCCGATCAAGTGGGTGTGCGAGCGTTCCGAGTCGTTCCTGTCCGACGCGCACGGGCGCGACCACGTGACGCACGCCGAACTCGCGCTCGACAAGGACGGCAAGTTCCTCGCGCTGCGCGTGCACACGGTCGCCGCGATGGGGGCGTACCTGTCGACGTTCGCGTCCTGCATCCCGACGATCCTCTACGCGACGCTGCTCGCCGGCCAGTACACGACCCCGGCCATCTACGCGGAGGTGACGGCCGCGTTCACGAACACCGCTCCGGTCGACGCCTACCGTGGCGCGGGCAGGCCTGAGGCGACCTACGTGGTCGAGCGCATCGTCCACCAGGCCGCGGTCGAGACGGGCATCGCGCAGGACGAACTGCGGCGGCGCAACTTCATCCGCGCGTTCCCCTACCAGACGCCGGTGGCGCTGCTGTACGACATCGGGAACTACGACGCCTGCCTCGACGAGGCGAATCGCCTGGCGGACGCCAAGGGCTTCGCCGCGCGCCGGGCCGAGTCGGCGAAGCGGGGCCGGCTGCGCGGCCTGGGTTACGCCTCCTACATCGAGGCCTGCGGGCTCGCACCGTCGAACATCGCGGGCGCGCTCGGCGCCCGGGCGGGGCTGTTCGAGGCGGGCGAGGTGCGCGTCCATCCGACCGGCAGCGTGACGGTGTTCACCGGCTCGCACAGCCACGGACAGGGCCACGAGACGACGTTCGCGCAGGTCGTCGCCTCGAGGCTGGGGATCCCGGTCGAGAACGTGGACGTGGTGCACGGCGACACCGGGCGCGTGGTGTTCGGCATGGGCACCTACGGATCGCGCTCGCTCGCGGTCGGCGGCACCGCGATCGTGAAGGCGGTCGACAAGGTCATCGACAAGGGGAAGAAGATCGCGGCGCACCTGCTCGAGGCGGCCGAGACCGACATCGAGTTCCGGGACGGGAAGTTCACCGTCGCGGGCACCGACCGCAGCAAGGCGTTCGGCGAGGTCGCGCTCGCGGCGTACGTGCCGCACAACTATCCGCTCGACCGCCTGGAGCCGGGACTCAACGAGACCGCGTTCTACGATCCCAGCAACTTCACGTTCCCGGCGGGCACGCACGTCTGCGAGGTCGAGATCGACCCCGACACCGGCGTCGTGCGGGTCGAGCAGTTCTGCGCCTGCGACGACTTCGGCAACATCATCAATCCGATGATCGTCGAGGGCCAGGTGCACGGCGGGCTCGCGCAGGGCATCGGCCAGGCGCTGCTCGAGCAATGCGTGTACGACCCGGAGTCCGGGCAGCTGCTGACAGGCACCTACATGGACTACGCGATGCCGCGCGCCGACGACGTGCCGTCGTTCAAGGTCGGCACGAAGGTGACGCCGTGCACGCACAATCCGCTGGGCGCGAAAGGCTGCGGGGAGGCGGGCGCGATCGGCGCGCCCGCGGCGTTCATGAACGCAGTGATGGACGCGCTCCACGGCGTCGGCGTCACGCACTTCGACATGCCGGCGACGCCGCACCGCGTGTGGCAGGCGATCCAGTCCGCGAAGCGGGCCTGACGGAGACGACCATGTACGCATTCGAACTGCATCACGCGAAATCGGTCGCCGACGCCTCCGCGCTGCTCGCGAAGACCGGCGGCAAGGCGCTCGCGGGAGGCCAGTCGCTCGTGGCCGCGATGAAGCTGCGCCTCGCGCAGCCCGGCCACGTCGTCGACCTGTCGGGCATCGCCGAACTCAAGGGCATCCGGAAGGAGGGAGACCACGTCGTCGTCGGCGCCATGACGCGCCACGCCGAGGTGGCATCCTCCGACGTGGCGAGGGGCGCGATTCCGGCCCTCGCGGCGCTCGCCGAGTGCATCGGCGACCGCCAGGTCCGCAACATGGGAACGCTCGGCGGCTCGCTCGCGAACAACGATCCGGCGGCGGACTGGCCTGCGGCGGTGCTGGGCCTGGGCGCGACCGTCGTCACGAGCAAGCGCAGGATCGCCGCCGACGAGTTCTTCAAGGGCATGTTCGAGACCGCGCTGGAGGAGGGTGAACTCGTCACGTCGGTGAGTTTCCCGGTTCCGAAGAAGGCGGCGTACGCGAAGTTCCCGAATCCGGCATCCCGGTTCGCGCTCGTCGGCGTGTTCGTCGCGCAGGTCGGGTCGGGCGTGCGCGTGGCGGTGACCGGCGCGGGTTCGTCGGTGTTCCGCTGCAAGCCGCTCGAGGACGCACTGGCGAAGTCCTGGAGCGCTGCGGCGGCGAAGGCGGTCAAGGTGGACGCCTCGACGCTCAACAGCGACCTGCACGGCTCGGCCGCGTATCGCGCGCATCTCGTCGCGGTGATGGCGTCACGGGCGGTCGAGGCGGCGCGCTGACGACCCCGTCCCGCCGGTTGTGGCATCCTCGGGGGCGACGCCTGACGGGCGCCGCCCCCGGCGTTTCGACGGCCTGACCACGAATTCCGCCCCGCGATGAACGCGCCGCTCGCTCCGGTTCCCCCACCGGCCTCCGTCGACGCGACGCTCGACCTGCTCGCGTCGCAGGACTACGTCGCCGACCGGAGGCTCGCGACGGCCGTCTACCTGTCGCTCAGGCTCGCCCGCCCGCTGTTCCTCGAAGGCGAGGCCGGCGTCGGCAAGACCGAGATCGCGAAGGTGATCGCGCTCGCCCAGCGCCGCAGGCTCGTCCGGCTGCAGTGCTACGAAGGACTCGACACCGCGTCCGCGGTCTACGAGTGGAACTACCCACGCCAGATGATCGAGATCCGGCTGGCGGAGGCGGGCGGCCGCGTCGTGCGCGACGACCTGGCCCACGACATCTTCACGTCGCGCTTCCTCCTGCGCCGGCCGATCCTCGAGGCGCTCTCCCCGCACGACGGCGTCGCGCCAGTGCTCCTGATCGACGAACTCGACCGCGCCGACGAACCGTTCGAGGCGTACCTGCTCGAGGTGCTGGCCGAATACCAGGTGACGATCCCCGAACTCGGGCCGATCCGCGCGAGCGAGCCTCCGGCGGTCGTGATCACGTCGAACCGGACGCGCGAAATCCACGACGCGATCAAGCGCCGCTGCCTCTACCACTGGGTCGACTACCCGGACGCGCCGCGCGAGCTCGCGATCGTCCGGCGCAAGTGCCCACGTGCGCCCGAGTCGCTCGCGCGCGAGATCGTGGCGTTCACGCAGAAGCTCCGCACGATGGACCTGTTCAAGGCACCGGGCGTGGCCGAGACGCTCGACTGGGCCGAGGCGCTCGTCGCGCTCGACCGTGTCGCGCTCGATCCCGCGGTGGTCGGCGACACGATCGGCGTCCTGCTCAAGTACCAGGACGACGTCGGCGCGATCAGCCCCGCGGTGGCCGCGAGGCTCGTCGCCGAGGCGCAGGAGGGCGGCGTCCGTCTGTGAGCCCTTCGCGCCGGTCGGGCGCGAATAATCGCCTTCCGGCGCGCGGTGTGGATTCCGCCGCGCGGTTGCGCTAGGCTTGCAGATTGCCCGACGTTCCCTCGCCATGCGCCCCGGAATCGCGCTCGCCGCCTCGCTCGTCGCCCTGCCGCTCGCGATGTCGCTGGCGGCCGCGCAGGGCTTCAAGTTCGGGGAGGCCGACGACGCCGACAAGGCCGAGCGCGAGGCGCGCGAGGACCGGATCGCGGTGCAGTTGTCGACGCCCTGCCGCGCCGACCTCAAGAACAAGAAGATCATGGTCGTGATCGGCGAGGAGCGGAGCCACGGCTGGGTCTACTGGCACCAGCAGAACTACGGCCCGGTCTACGAGGCGATCAACCGGCGCCTGCGCGGCCTCGGCCTGCGCACCTACACGCCGGAGGAGATCCGCCGCCAGATCGCGCAGGCGGAAATCGAGGCGGCGATGCGCAACGACCCCGACGCGGCGCTCAACGCGTCGAAGCGACTGGGCGCGAGCTTCGTGCTGCGCGGCCACGTGACCTCGCGGGCGTCGCGCAACCCGATGATGGCCGTGAACCAGGTCAGCGTGAACATGGACTTCACGCTGAACGGCAGCGACGGCCGCCCGGTGTCGCATGCGGAGGCGCACTCGGCCTCCTACGCGGGCGCGGACGTCGCGCGCATGGCGCTGACGCTCGTCAACGAGCAGGCCGACGAGGTCGTCGCGCAGCTCTACTCCGACTACTGCCGCAAGGCGGGGATGGGCGCCGCCGCGAAATCCGCGCCGAAGAAGCCCTGACGAACCGAAGATCCGCAGGAGATCCACGATGACACGCACAGCCATGATCACGACGGCCGCCGCGCTCGCGGCATCGGTGCTGGCCGCCGCGCCCGCAGCCGCCCAGCCGAAGTTCGGCAATCCGTCGCCGACCGCTGGCAGCACGACCTCCCAGCAGGCGAACCAGTCGGCCGACCAGGCGCTCTACCAGTCGGTCGACTACGTGAACAAGAACAAGAAGGGGCCTGCGCTCGTCGTGATTCCGGGCGAGATCAAGAGCAACAACGCGAGCTTCCTGCAGAAATTCACCGCCAACAACATCGCCGACTACGGCGAGATCGAACTCGCCGCCGCCAACTTCCCGGTGCTCGAGCGCAGCAACCTCGGTCCGGCGCTGCGCGAATTCGAACTCGCCTACAACCTCGGCGATCCCGACCAGGCGCGCAAGTTCCTGCGGATGGGCAAGCTCAAGAGCACCAAGTACGTCGTCAAGTTCGACATCCTGAAGACCGAGCAGATCGCCCAGGCGCAGCAAGGCTTCGACGGTCGCGCGATCGGGGCCATCGCCTCGACGCTCGGAGCGTTCAGCGGTTCCTGGGGCGGCGCGCGGGCGGGCGCGGTCGGCGGCCAGGCGATCGGCTCGGTGCAGACCAACGAACAGACGAGCGTCTGGATCATCGGCATGCGCTACAAGATCATCAACGCGGAGACCACCGAGCAGGTCGCGACCGGCTACACCGAGGGGAAGATGGAGATCGGCGCCACCGGCTCGTCGGTCCTCGGCGTCTCGCAGGGCCAGAAGGGCGGTGTCGGGCTGGACACGATGGTGCAGCGCCTGGTCCAGAAGTCGGTCTGGGAGGTCGACAGCAAGTACAAGGAGGGCGGCCGGGAGCGACGCGAGCGCGACGCCGGCGCCGGGCCGGCGTCGTCGTTTCGGAGAATCGGGCGGTCGGGGGAGTTTCGGGAGCACGGGAAGGCGGCATGGCGGACATCCAGACGCTTGGGCGATACGAGATCCGGCGCGAACTCGGTCGCGGCGCGATGGGCGTGGTCTACGAGGCCTACGACCCGATGATCAAGCGCGTCGTCGCGCTGAAGACGATCCGCGCCGACCGGCTCTCGCCCGACGAGGCGTCGACGATCGTCGCGCGCTTCCGCCGCGAGGCCGAGGCCGCCGGCCGCCTGCACCACCCGAACATCGTCTCGATCTTCGACTTCGGCGAGGACGGGGGAACCTCGTACATCGCGATGGAGTTCGTCGAGGGCCGCGACCTCAAGTCGCGCTTCGACGCGGGCGAGCGATTCGCCACAGGCGACGCGGTTCGGCTCACCGCGCAGATCCTCGATGCCCTCCAGTATTCGCACGAGCACGGCGTCATCCACCGCGACATCAAGCCCGCGAACGTGTTCGTCAAGGACGACGGCTCGGTCAAGGTGGCGGATTTCGGCATCGCGCACCTCGAGTCGTCGTCGCTCACCCAGGCCGGGTCGGTGATGGGGACGCCGAGTTCGATGTCGCCCGAGCAGGTGCTCGGCCTGCCGGTGGACGCGCGCACCGACGTGTTCTCGACCGGCGTCATCCTCTACCAGTTCGTCACGGGCGGGCGGCCGTTCGGCGGCGCGCAGTCGACGACGACGATGCAGAAGGTGCTGAAGGAGGAGCCGCTCCCTCCCACGACGCTCAACGTGCAGCTGCCCGACCTGATGGACGAGATCGTGCGCACGGCGCTCGCGAAGAAGCCCGAGGAGCGCTACCCCTCCGCGGCCGAATTCGCGCAGGCGCTCCGCGCGCTCGCGATGCCCGCGCCGCCGTCCAGGG